>NZ_JBEXLR010000153.1:0-10130 GCF_040610095.1 Micromonospora sp. NPDC004540 | reverse complement strand
GTACGCCCCGCAGCGGCGTGACGTGCCGGCCGACCTGGACCGCGAGCGCGGCCAGCAGCAGCCCCACGACCAGCGTGTGCACGGCCGCCCGGGCGAGCCGCCCGGCGACCAGGCCGGCCGCGCCGAGCAGGGCGAACGGCACGGTCGGCGCGATCGCGATCAGGGCCACCAGGAGCAGCACGTCGGCCCGGGAGGCGCGGTGGAACAGGAAGAAGTCGGGACTGCGGCCGAGCACGTCCAGCAGCGGCTGGGTGACCACCAGCCCGACCAGCGCCACCACCTCCAGCAGCCGGCCCGCCTCACCGCGCCAGCCGTCCCGGTTTCGGGGCCGGTCCGGGGCCGCCGGCGGAGCCTGCGGGGGCGCGAGCGTGCCCTCAGCCACCCACCACCACCTGGTAGAGGGTGCGGGTGCCGGACGGCAGTTCGGTGCGGCCGACGACCCGCCCGCGCGCCGCGAGCAGCGACTCGAACACCTCCCGGCGGTAGTCCGGGAAGAGGCCGTCGGGCTTGTTGGCCAGCAACCGGCGGGCCATCGGGTCGTCGGGATGGACGAACTCGACCACCAGGCTGCCGCCGGTCACGGTCAGCGCGGCGAGCTGGTCGAGCACCGCGGGCAGCGGCACGTTGCGGCCGATCGCCAGGTGGTGCACCACGGCCAGGGCGAGCACCGCGTCGGCCCGGGCCCGGTCGGCGAAGGCGGCCCGCTCGACGCCGCGCCAGCCACCACCGGGCGACGGGTCGGCCAGGTCCATCACCAGCGGCAGGATCCGTTCCTCCCCCTCGTCGCGCAGCGCGCGGTAGAGGGCGTCGACCACGGCCGGGTCCTGCTCGACGGCGACCACGTGGTCGGCGTGCCGGGCGGCGATCCGGGCGTAGCGGCCGTCGTTGGCGCCCAGGTCGAGCACCCGGCCCGGCCCCGTGACGGCCACCGCCCGGTCGACGAACGCCTCCTTGGCCTGCCGGTCCGGCACCGAGTAGGCGCAGGTGCGCTGGTAGTCCGACCAGTGGCTCTCCCCCGGCCGGTGGTCCAGCCGGCGGACCAGCTTCGTCAGGCCGCGCACCGTGGCCAGGGCCAGCTCGCGCGAGTAGCCGGCGGCCCGGAGCTGGGCCCGCACCGTGCTGGTGCTGGCCTCGGCGTTGCGGTCCTGCATGGCGCCGTGCAGATGGACGTGGGTGAACACCCCGGGCCGCCAGCGCCGGGCCCCGCCGAAGAGCCGGCGCATCTGGTCCGGCTCGATGCCGTCGACGCGGGCCCGCAGGAAGGGCTGGAAGTCCAGCCCGAGGTGGGCCTGGACCAGCAGCGGGTAGAGCAGGGTCTGGCAGAACTGCCGGTAGCCGGCCCAGGGCTCGCCGTCGCGGGCCGCCTCGAACGAGCCGACGTCGATGAAGACCGGCCGGGCGCCCCGCCACTGCACGTTGTAGGCGGAGCCGTCCTTGGTGGTGAAGCCGGCCGCCAGCGCGGCGCGCAGCACCTCCAGGTGCAGCAGCGCGGCGTCCCGGAGCATCCCGTAGGACCACTCGTAGGGGTGCGAGACGAACGGGATCCGCTCGTGGCGCAGCACTGCGGCCCAGGGCACGTCGACCGGGGTGGGGAACAGCTCCTCGGTGCCGCAGACCTGGCCGGTGGCGAGCAGGTCGCGGAAGAAGTCGCTGGCGGCCAGGGCGCGCCAGTCGCGGGCGGACCGCTCGTCCAGCCCGCGCAGCACCTCGCCGCCGCGGTGGAAGACCTGGTTGCCGGGGTCGCGGAAGGAGCCGGGCTCGGCGCGCAGGCCGGTGGTGTCGTGGAGCGCCACTCCGGTCAGCCCTGGTCGGTGGGCTGCCGGCGGAACCGGGCCACCAGCCGTCGCCAGTAGAGCTTGGCGGCCACCGCCACGCCGGCCACCCCGCCGACCACCGCCTGCACGATCAGGCTGCCGGATCCCGCGTCCAGGTAGGCCAGGTGCGTCACGGCCAGCTCCCTTCCCTCGCCAGTCATCGGAGTCCGGCCCGATATGAGAGCTTTACCGCTCTAAGCCGGACTTGTCCCACCGTACGCCCCTGGCCCGGGTCGCGAGGGCCACACCGGTCACTCGCCCCTCGTCCGATCCGTTCAAGACGGCCCGGGTCGCCGGCCCCTACCGTGGCGGCATGACACCGCAGTTCGACCTCATCGGGATGGCCGTCACCGACATGGGACGCACCCTGGACTTCTACCGCCGGCTCGGGCTGCCGGTCCCGCCCGGCGCGGAACGCGAGCCGCACGTGGAGATCACCCTCGACAACGGCGTCCGGCTGGCCTGGGACACGGTCGAGATCATCCGCAGCTTCGACCCCGACTACGCCCCGGCGACCGGCAGCCCGCGCGCCAGCCTGGCCTTCCGCTGCGCCGACCCGGCCGAGGTGGACCGCTGGTACGGCGAGCTCACCGCCGCCGGCCACCACGGCCACCGGCCACCCTGGGACGCCTTCTGGGGCCAGCGGTACGCGGTCCTGCACGACCCCGACGGCAACGGCGTGGACCTGTTCGCCCCACTCAAGTCCGACTGAGCCACCGCCGAGGCAGCCAGTGGAACGCCATGGAGGTATCCGGAGCCCGATGACCTCGATGGCGTTCCACCGACCACCGGCGGCGCCGGGGAGGACGGTCAGGCGCCGGCCGGCAGCAGGCGCGTCGGGGGGACGCCCGCCAACTCCTTCACCTCGCGGGTGAGGTGGGCCTGGTCGGCGTACCCGGCGAGGGCGGCGACCTCGGCGAGCGGCGCGCCGGCGCGAGCCAGGTCGAGGGCGCGGCGCATCCGCAGGATGCGGGCGAGGGTCTTCGGGCCGTACCCGAAGAGGGCCTGGCTGCGCCGGTGCAGGGCCCGCGCGCCGAGGCCGACCTCGGCGGCGGTCGCGGCGACCGTGGCGCCGGCGGCGAGCCGGGCGGCGACCCGCGCCCCGATCGGGTCCGGGCCGCCCGCGGCCCGCAACCGGCCCAGCGCGACCTCCTCCAGCACGGCGGCGATCGACGGTCCCGGCCATTCGGCGAGCGCCACGGCGGCCGGGCTGCTGCCGGCGGGCGCGCCGGCCGTTGGCCGTCCGAGGTGTCCGCGCCGGGCCCGCCCCGCGGGTGGCGCGTCGGCCGCCGCGATGCGGTCGGCCAGGTCGGCGGCGGCCCGTCCCCACAGGTCGGCGAGGGGCACCCGCTGGTCGCGCAGCTCGTCGGCGGGCACGCCGAACACGGCGGGTCCGGTGCCCGGCGGCAGCCGCAGCCCGACCCACCGCTCCCCCAGCACGCTCACCGACAGGTGCGCGGTCCGGTCGGGCCCGGCGACCAGCAGCCCGGACCGGCTGGACCAGAGCAGGTCCAGGCACCCGTCCGGCAGCACCCGCACCGGCCCGTCGCCGCGCGAGACGCTCGCCCACCGGACGGCCCCCGGGATTCCCGGCGCCGCTCCCTCCCGGTACATCCCCCCACCCTGCCACGCCGGGGCCCGATTCCCGCTCCGGATCTTGGCGAGTTTCCGCTCGCCGGGATCGCCGGCGGGCGTCAGGGGCGGTGGTGCATGGCGAGGCGGAGCAGGGTGAAGCGGAGGGCGGTCGCCGCGAGGTTGGCGGCGACCAGGACGGTCAGCTCCACGGCGCGGGGCGGGGTGCCGGCGGTGGCGTGCAGCACCGCCAGCGAGCCGCTGGTCAGGGCCAGGCCGAGGGCGAAGGCGAGCAGACCCTGGAGATGGTGCCGGCCCGCGTGCCGGCGGCCCGTGACGCCGAAGGTGAGCCGCCGGTTGGCCGCCGTGTTGGCCACCGCCGTGACCAGCAGGGCCAGCAGGTTCGCCGGTTGCGCCCCCAGCGGGCCGCGGGCCAGCAGGAACAGCACCAGGTACGCGAGCGTGCTGGCCACCCCGACCACGGCGAACCGGGCGAGCTGCCGGGGCAGCCCGGCCGGCACCTGGGCCGGCGGCGCGGGCAGCGGCGCCCGGCCGAGCTGCGCGCGCAGGTCGGCCAGGGGCAGCGCCCCGGTCACCAGGGCCCGACCCAACCGCCCGATGCCCCGCAGGTCGGCCAGGGCGGTGGCCACGATGTCCACCCGGCTGTCCGGGTCGTCGACCCAGTCCACCGGCACCTCGTGGATCCGCAGCCCGGCCCGCTGGGCCAGCACCAGCAGCTCGGTGTCGAAGAACCACCCGGTGTCCTGCACCAGCGGCAGCAGCCCGGCCGCCACGTCGGCGCGGATCGCCTTGAACCCGCACTGCGCGTCGGAGAAACGCACCGCGAGGGTGCCCCGCAGCAGCAGGTTGTAGCCGCGCGAGATCACCTCCCGTCTGGCGCCCCGGACCACCCGGCTGGTCCGTGCCAGCCGGGTGCCGATCGCCAGGTCCGAATGGCCGGAGATGAGCGGGGCGACCAGCGGCAGCAGGGCCGCCAGGTCGGTGGAGAGGTCCACGTCCATGTACGCCAGCACCGGCGCCGGCGAGGCGGACCAGGCGGCCCGCAGCGCCCTGCCCCGCCCCTTGGCGTCGAGGTGCAGCACGCCCACCTCGGGCAGCTCGGCGGCGAGCGCCTCGGCCACCGCGAGCGTGCCGTCCACGCTGGCGTTGTCCGCCACGGTGATCCGGAACGGGTACGGGAAGTGCGCGGTGAGGTGCGCGTGCAGCCGCCGGACGCAGGGGCCGAGGTCGGCCTCCTCGTTGTAGACGGGCACCACCACGTCCAGCACCGCCGTGGGCGCCGTGGGCCGGGCCTGCACCGCGGCCCGGGGTTCGCTCGTGAAGGTCATGGCTCAGCCCTGCTCTCCGCTGCTCAGGTCGTACACGGTCACGCCGTCGACGGTCTGCGCCGTGAAGTTCTCCGCGACCCAGGCGGCGATCTCGGCGGAGGCATTGCTGCCGCCGTTGGCCCGGAACCCACCGCCGCCGATGAAGTAGTGGATCCGTCCGTCGGCGACGTACTGCTGGAACTGGGCGAGGGTCGGGGACGGGTCGCTGCCGTTGAAGCCGCCGATCGGCATCACCGGTTCGCGGGTGGCGAGCTGGTAGCCCGAGGCGTTGTTCGAGCCGACCGTCGCGGCGACCCACGTGTAGTCGTCCGCGTCGGCCTCCAGCAGCGCCTTCAGCTCGGCGCTCGGCTCGCGGGCGTCGAGCAGCCCACCCATGCCGCCGCCCGCCGACCGGCCGCCGCCCGGCCCGGTCGCGCCGTTCTGGCCGGTGCCGTTCTGGCCGGTGCCGTCCTGGCCGCCGGGGAGGCCGGTGCCGCCGCCGGGGAAGGCCGGGAGCTGGCCGGTCTGGCCGGTACCGTTCGGCGCCGTGCCACCGTTCGGCGCCGTGCCACCGTTCGGCGCCGTGCCGCCGTTCTGGCCGCCCGGGAAGCCCGGGAACTGGCCGCCGGGGAACTGCGTGCCGCCCGGCATCCGGCCACCGCCCGGGAAGCCACCGCGACCGCCGGGGCCGAAGCCGCCCTGCACCACCGGGCCGGCGCTGGGGATCGAGCCGGTGTGCGCGGTCGCCGCCGTCTGGAGCGAGTACGCCACCGGGCCGGCCAGCGCGGCCGCCGCGCCGAGCGCCAGCACCACCGGGGCCACCCGCCGGGGCAGCCGGTCGGCCAGGACCAGCAGCGCGGCGGCGGCCAGGCCGACCACCAGCACGGCGGTGCGCAGCCACGGGTACCAGTCGGCGCTGCGGCCGAGCAGGTGCCAGGACCACCAGGCGGTCACCGCCAGCGTGCCGGCCAGGACCACGGTCGCCGCGAACCCGCGCCGCCGGCCCGGGGCGAACGGCCCACCCGCCGCTGCGGCCCGGGCGCTCGGCGCGACGGCGGCGGCCGGCGGGAGGGGGCCGGCGGCCGCCGCCGGGGCGTAGCCGGAGGTGGGCGTGGCGGGGACGGTCGGGGTGGTGCGGGCCCGCCAGAGCAGGGTCGCCCCGATGCCGACCAGCGCGCCGACCGCCGGAGCCAGGGCCACCGTGTAGTACGCGTGGAAGATCCCGGACATGAAGCTGAAGATCAACCCGGTGACCAGCAGCCAGCCGCCCCAGAGCAGCAACCCGGCCCGGGTCCGGTCGGTACGCGCCGCCCGCCCGGCGAGCCACAGCCCGGCGACCAGCAGGATCAGCGCGGCCGGCAGCAGCCAGGAGATCTGGCCGCCGACCTCGGTGTCGAACATCCGCAGCAGGCCGGACTGTCCGGAGAACGGGCCCCCGCCCCCGCCGCCCATCCGGCCGGCGCCGCCGACGCTGCCCTCCTCGTCACCGGTGATCCGGCCGAGGCCGTTGTAGCCAAGGGTCAGCTCCAGGATGCTGTTGTGCTGCGAGCCGCCGATGTACGGGCGGGCGCTCGCCGGGACCAGCTCCACGATCGCCACCCACCAGCCGGCGGCGACCACCACGGCCAGCCCGGCCAGCAGCAGCTGGCGGATCCGCCGCCAGAAGCCGGTCGGCGCGGCCAGCAGGTAGACCCCGGCGAAGACCGGGATCACCAGGAACGCCTGGAGCATCTTGGTGAGGAAGCCGAGGCCGACCAGCGCGCCGGTCAGCGTGATCCACCGGGTGCTCGCCGTCTCGACCGCGCGCACCGTCGCGTACGCGGCGGCGACCAGCAGGAGCACCAGCAGGGCGTCGGGGTTGTTGAAGCGGAACATCAGCGTGGCCACCGGGGTGACCGCGAGCACCGCGCCGGCGAGCAGGCCGGCGACCGGCCCGTACCAGCGGCGCACGGTGGCGTACAGGACGCCGACCGAGGCGACGCCGAGCAGCGCCTGCGGCACCAGGATCGACCAGCTGCTCAGCCCGAAGACGCGGACCGAGAGGGCCATCAGCCAGAGCGAGGCCGGAGTCTTGTCGACGGTGATCGAGTTGGCCGCGTCCGAGGAGCCGTAGAAGAACGCCTTCCAGCTCTCCGAGCCGGCCTGCACGGCCGCCGAGTAGAACGCGTTGCCCCAGCCCGAGGCGCCCAGGCCCCAGAGGTAGAGCAGCGCGGTGGCCAGCAGCAGGCCGAGCAGGGCCGGTCGGGTCCAGCGCGGGTCGCGACGGGGCGGTTCGGCCGGCGGCTGCGCCGGGGTCCGGACCGGTTCCGGGGCGGGCGCGGGGGCCGGGTCGGTCGCGGGCGACCCGGCCGTGGGCGCGGTCAGCAGGCTCTCTGTTCTGTCCATGCCGGCAAGCCTGGGGCGGCCCGCTGACCCACCCCCGTGAGCGACCTATGCGCCGGCTGTGGGTTCGGGCAGTCGCACCGTGAAGACGGTCCGGCCGGGACGGCTCACCACCTCGACCGCGCCGTGGTGGGCCTCCACCACGGCGGCCACGATGGCCAGGCCGAGGCCGGTGCTGCCGTGCGCCCGGGAGCGCGAGCTGTCGCCGCGGGCGAACCGCTCGAAGACCTCCGGTTGCAGCTCTTCGGGGATGCCGGGGCCGTCGTCGGTGACGCTCAGCTCGACCCCGCCGGCCACCGGCACGAGCCGGGTGGTCACCGTGGTGCCGGGCGGGGTGTGCACCCGGGCGTTGGCGAGCAGGTTCGCCAGCACCTGGTGCAGCCGGTGCGCGTCGCCCGTGACGCTCACCGGCTCGTCGGGCAGGTCGAGCTGCCAGCGGTGCTCGGGGCCGGCCACGTGCGCGTCGCTGACCGCGTTGACCACCATGGCGGTGAGGTCGACCGGGTCGGCCGCGAGCGGGCGACCGGAGTCGATCCGGGCGAGCAGCAGCAGGTCGTCGACGAGGCTGGTCATCCGGGTGCTCTCCGACTCCACCCGGCGCAGCGCGTGCGCCACGTCGGGCGGCACCTCGTCCCGGCCGCGCCGGGCCACCTCGGCGTAGCCGCGGATGGCGGCGAGGGGGGTGCGCAGCTCGTGGCTGGCGTCGGCGACGAACTGGCGTACCCGCATCTCGCTGGCCTGCCGGGCGGCGAGCGCGGCGGCGACGTGGCCGAGCATCCGGTTGAGCGCGCCGCCCACCTGTCCGACCTCGGTACGCGGGTCGGTGTCGGCCGCCGGCACCCGCACCGACAGGGCCACCTCGCCCCGGTCCAGCGGCAGCTCGGTGACCCGGGCGGCGGTGGCGGCGACCCGGTTCAGCGGCCGGAGCGCGGCCCGGACGATCAGCGCGGCGAGCCCGCCGGCGATGACCAGCCCGGCGGTGATCAGCCCGGCCTGGGCGACCAGCACCCACATGACGGTGTCCTGGACCCCGGCGAGCGGGATGGCGTAGATCGTCACGTCGCCGTCGGGCATCTGCCGGGCGAACGCCCGGTAGTCGCCCCGGTCACCGACGTCCACGCTGTGCGGTCGGCCGTCGGTGGGCACCTCGGCCAGCTCGCCGACCTCGGCCACCGACAGCGCCTCGGCGGTCCCGCTCTCCGTCCGGATGCCGGCGGTGGTCGCCCCGGTCTCGGGAACCCGGACCGCGATCGAGCCCGGCGGGAATCCGCGCGGCGGTTCCGTCACGGCCGAGCCGTCGCCCGGCTGATTCAGCCACGGCGGGTCCCCGCCGCCGCGGAAGGGCGGCCCGTTGTCGGGCCGGCGGTTGCCGCCGAGCTGGTTGTCGACCTGGCCGACGAGGAAGTGCTGCAGGGCGACCGTGGTCAGGACGCCGATGCCGATGCTGACCAGGGCCAGCAGCGCCACCACGGAGAGCACCAGGCGGCGGCGCAGCGACCAGCCGGCCAATCGCCGGCGCAGCCGCCCGCCCCGGTCACTCCGCGGGCTTGAGGACATAGCCCGCCCCACGCAGCGTGTGGATCATGGGCTCCCGGCCCGCGTCGATCTTCTTGCGCAGGTACGAGATGTACAGCTCGACCACGTTGGCCTGGCCGCCGAAGTCGTAGTTCCAGACCCGGTCGAGGATCTGCGCCTTGCTGAGCACCCGGCGCGGGTTGCGCATCAGGTAACGCAGCAGCTCGAACTCGGTGGCGGTGAGGTTGATCAGGTCGCCGCCGCGGCGTACCTCGTGGCTGTCCTCGTCGAGGCTCAGGTCGCCGACGGTGAGCACCGCTTCCTCGCGGGCGGCGACCGCGAACCCGGACCGGCGCAGCAGGGCGCGCAGCCGGGCGATCACCTCTTCGAGGCTGAACGGCTTGGTGACGTAGTCGTCGCCGCCGACGGTGAGCCCGGCGATCCGCTCCTCCACCGCGTCCCGGGCGGTCAGGAAGAGCACCGGCACGGTGGGCGCCTGCTCGCGCAGCCGGCGCAGCACCTGGAAGCCGTCCAGGTCGGGGAGCATGACGTCGAGCACCACGGCGTCGGGCTTGACCTGCCGGGCCGCGCTGATCGCCGCCATCCCGTTGCCGGCGGTGGTCACCTCCCAGCCCTCGTAGCGCAGCGCCATCGAGAGCAGGTCGGTGAGCGTCGGCTCGTCGTCCACCACCAGCACCCGCACCGGTTCGCCGTCCGGTCGGCGCAGCTCGATCCGGCCCTGCGCGGCCTGCCCGTTCATGACCATGCCCCCCATCGTGGGCGCACCCGCTGTGCCGGGCCTGTCCCGATCCTGTGTACCAGCTGTGCGGGCCGACCGGCGGGATCCGCGCGGCCCGGCCCGTCGGGGCGGACGCACAGCCGGACCACAGGTCCGGCCCACCTCCCCTCCAGCCGCGCGCGGCACGCTCACCGCATGAGCGTGGACGGGTTCTTCGAGGTCCGCTGGTGGTGGCGGGCGACGGCTCCAGGTCGCGGCGCGGCGTCAGACGCGCCGAACTGGAGTCGTCGTAGGGCGGTCCGGGTGGCGGTCTCGGATCGTACGGCGCTGCCGGCCGCCCGGCGGGCGGTGGCCCGCCGGCTCGCCGGGCTGCGCGCGGTCGACCTGGAGCTGTCCCGGGCGCACCGGGCCGCCGGCCGGCCGGTGCCGGTCGGCCCGCTCCTGCGTGAGCTGGTGGCGGTGTCGCTGGGGGCGGCGGAGGCGACCGGCGGGGCGGTCGACCCGACGGTCGGGGCGGCCCGGCTGCGCCGGTCGGTGGCCCCGCTGCCGGCCTGCGGCTCGGGCTGGGGGCGGGTGGACCGGGGCGAGGGCTGGCGGGCGGTGTCGCTGCGCGGGGACCTGCTGGCGGTGCCGCCGCCGCTCTGGCTGGACCTCGGCGGAACGGCGGGCGCGTACCTGGTGCAGCGGTGCGCCGAGCAGGTGGCGGAGCCGTCCGGGAACTTCACCGGAACGTCCAGGTGCACCCGCTCGGTCGACGGGTGCGCGTCGAGCAGGTCGGCG
>NZ_JBEXLR010000152.1:0-10526 GCF_040610095.1 Micromonospora sp. NPDC004540 | reverse complement strand
CGGCGGCGGGGGGCTCGCCCTTCCCGGTGGGGGGGGGGCGCGGCCCCCCCCCCCCCCGCCCCTCTGCCGTCAGGGGGTCAGAGCCCCAGCTCGGCCTCGAAGTTGCCGGCCTCCAGCCGCTCCTTGACCGCGACGAGGAAGCGGGCCGCGTCCGCGCCGTCGATCAGCCGGTGGTCGTACGACATGGCCAGGTAGACCATCGACCGGACCGCGACGACCTCGCCCAGCTCCGGGTCGTTGACCACGACCGGGCGCTTCACCACGGCGCCCGTGCCGAGCATCGCCGACTGCGGCGTCGGCACGATCGGGGTGTCGAAGAGCGCGCCCCGGCTGCCCGTGTTGGTCAGCGTGAAGGTCGCGCCGGCGAGCTCGTCCGGGCTGATCTTGTTGGTGCGGGTGCGCTCGGCCAGGTCGGCGACCCGCTTGGCGATGCCGCCCAGGTTGAGGTCACCGGCGTTGTGGATGACCGGCACCAGCAGGCCCCGCTCGGTGTCCACGGCGATGCCGAGGTGCTCCGCCTCCGGGTAGGTGATCGTCCCGCCCTCCAGGTCGAGCTGGGCGTTGACGATCGGGTAGGTCTGGAGCGCCTCGACGGCGGCGAGGGCGAAGAACGGCAGGAAGGACAGCTTCACGCCGTGCCGCTGCAGGAAGGAGTCCTTGGCCTGCGCCCGCAGCTTGGCGATCCGCGTGACGTCCACCTCGATCACCGTGGTGAGCTGCGCCATCTCGTGCAGCGACTCGTGCATCCGCTTGGCGATGGCCTTGCGGATCCGGGGCAGCTTCTCGACGGTGCCCCGCTTGCCGCTCGGCTGCGGCTTCGCGGCCGGCTTGGCCGGGGCGGGAGCCGCGGCGGCCGGCTGCGCGGCCGGCGCGGCCTGGGCGGCCTTCGCCTTCTCGGCCGCCTCCAGCACGTCCTGCTTGCGGATCCGCCCGCCGACGCCGGTGCCGTTGACCGAGGAGAGGTTCACGCCGTGCTCGGCGGCCAGCTTGCGGACCAGCGGGGTCACGTAGCCGGCGCCCTCCTCGCCACCGGCCTGGGCCGGGACGGTCGGCCGCTGCGGCGTGGTGGTCGGCGCGGCCGGCTGGGCGGCCTGCTCGGCCTTGACCGGCTGCGCGGCCTGCTCCGCCTCGGCGGCCGGCTCGTTGTAGGACACGCCGGGGGTCGGCTCCTCGACCTTCGGCTCCGGCTCGGGTTCCGGCTTCGGCTTCGGCTCGGGCTTCGCCTCGGCCTTGGGCTCGGGCTTCGGCTCCGGCTTCGGCTGGGCCGGCGCGGCGCCGGCCGCGCCCACGATGGCCAGGACGCCGCCGACCTCGGCGGTCTCGTCCTCGGCCACCTTGATCTCCAGCAGCGTGCCGGCGACGGGCGACGGGATCTCGGTGTCGACCTTGTCGGTGGAGACCTCCAGCAGCGGCTCGTCCACCTCGACGGTCTCGCCGACCTGCTTGAGCCAGCGGGTCACCGTGCCCTCGGTGACGCTCTCGCCCAGGGCCGGCATCTTCACCGGCGTGCCCTCGCCCGACGGCGCGGCGGCGGCCGGGGCCGGCTCCTCGACGGCCGGCTGCTCCGCCTCGGCCTGCGGCGCGGCGGCGGCCTGCTCGGCCTGCTCCGCCGGGGCCTCCTGCTGCGGAGCCGCCGCGCCGGCCTCCTCGCCCTCACCGGCGATGACCGCCAGCTCGCTGCCGACCTCGGCGGTCTCGTCCTCGCCGACCACGATCCGGCTCAGCACGCCCGCCGCGGGCGACGGGATCTCGGTGTCCACCTTGTCGGTGGACACCTCGAGCAGGGGCTCGTCGACCTCGACGGTGTCGCCCTCCTGCTTGAGCCAGCGCGTGACGGTGCCCTCGGTGACGCTCTCGCCGAGCCGGGGCATGGTGACCGATACCGGCATGTTCTCCAGACTCCTTCATTCCCCTGGTGGGATCATCGCCCGTCGCCGGACGCCGCGGTTGTCGTGTCAGGCGTGCGAGTGCAGCGGCTTGCCGGCCAGGGCCAGGTGCGCCTCGCCCAGGGCCTCGTTCTGCGTCGGGTGGGCGTGCACGAGCTGCGCCACCTCGGCCGGGTACGCCTCCCAGTTGTAGATGAGCTGCGCCTCGCCGATCAGCTCGCCGACCCGGGCGCCGACCATGTGCACGCCGACCACCGGGCCGTCCTCGACCCGGACCAGCTTCACGTGGCCGGCGGTCTTGAGGATCTGGCTCTTGCCGTTGCCGCCCAGGTTGTAGTTGTAGGTCTTGATCTTGTCAGCGCCGTACTGCTCCTTGGCCTTCGCCTCGGTCAGGCCGACCGACGCGAGCTCCGGTTCGCAGTAGGTGACCCGCGGGATGCCGGCCTCGTCGATCACGGCCGGGTTCTTGCCGGCGATCTCCTCGGCGACGAAGATGCCCTGCTGGAAGCCGCGGTGGGCGAGCTGGAGGCCGGGCACGATGTCGCCGACCGCGTAGACGTTCGGCACGCTGGTGCGCAGCCGCTCGTCGGTCAGCACGTAGCCGCGGTCCATCTTGACGCCCTGCTCCTCGTAGCCGAGGTTGGCGGTCGTCGGGCCGCGGCCGACGGCGACCAGCAGCAGCTCCGCCTCGACGGTGTCGCCGCCCTGGATGGTCAGCTTGACGCCGTTCTCGGTCTTCTCGACCTTCTCGAACGGCTTGCCGACCTTGAAGTTGATCTTCCGCTTGCGGAACGCCCGCTCCAGCACCTTCGAGGACTCCTCGTCCTCGGCCGCGACCAGGCGGGGGAGCGCCTCGACGATGGTTACGTCGACGCCGAAGGACTTCCAGACGCTGGCGAACTCGACGCCGATCACGCCGCCGCCCAGCACGATCGCCGAGGAGGGGACCCGGTCCAGGGTCAGCGCGTGGTCGCTCGTGATGATCCGCTCGCCGTCGACCTCCAGGCCGGGCAGGCTCTTCGCGTAGGAGCCGGAGGCCAGGATGATGTTGCGGCCGGTGTAGCGCTTGCCGTCGACCTCGACGACGTTCTTCCCGACCAGCTTGCCGGCGCCCGCCACGAAGGTGATCTTCTTGGCGCCGCCCACCAGGCCCTGGAGGCCCTTGTAGAGGCGGGAGACCACGCCGTCCTTGTACGAGTTGACCGCCGCCATGTCGATGCCGACCAGCTCGGCCTTGACGCCGAACTGCTCCGACTCGCGGGTCTGGTCGGCGATCTCGGCGGCGTGCAGCAGGGCCTTGGTCGGGATGCAGCCGTTGTGCAGGCAGGTGCCCCCGAGCTTGCCCTTCTCGATCAGGGCGACGGACAGGTCCAGCTGGGCGGCACGCAGCGCCGCCGCGTAGCCGCCGCTACCACCTCCGAGGATGACGATGTCGAAGGTTGCGTCGTTCGGCTCGCTCACGTCCAACTCCCAGGTCGCGTCGCTGCATCGGGGGTTACGGCGGAGTAACAGGCACACCCCACCTCGGTCATCTTGTCACCACCGGGGTCCGAGCGCGTACCGAGGTGCCCAACGACACGTCGGTGACACGTACGCTTGGCACCGTCTTCGATGACGCGCGGGGGAGGAGTGGGTTCGGTGGGGCTGTTCCGACGACGCAAGCAGGCGGGCGCGGTGAGCCGCGACCGGGCCGCCGACCGCGCCGATCTGGACCATCTTGAGAGCTTCGTCCGCACCCGGCGGGGCGTCGAGGCGTACGTGGAGCCCCGGACCACGGTCACCGAGACCACGATCATGCTGATCGCCGACGACGGCGAGTGGACCCGGCGGCGGGTCGGCGGCCCGGAGGAGGCCCGCCGGTTCGCGCACCGGCTCGCCATCCCGATCTACGACGTCCGGCTCATGGGCTACCCGCAGCGGATGCGCGACTACAACGAGCGCCGCAAGCGCCGCCCCGAGCTGTTCTGACCCGGGCACGCGAACGGGGCGCCCCCGGCGAGGGAGCGCCCCGTTCGCGGTGTCGCGGACGCGTCAGCCGTTGGCGGCGACGTCGTCGACCAGGTGCAGCAGCGTGCGCACCGGGACGCCGGTGCCGCCCTTGGTCCAGTAGCCGGTGGCCTCGCCCGAGTGGTAGCCGGGGCCGGCGATGTCGATGTGCGCCCAGGCCACCTCGTCGGTGACGAACTCGCGCAGGAAGACACCGCCCTGGAGCATGTGACCGGCTCGGTCCATGCCGGCGTTGACCTGCGAGATGTCGGCGACCTCGGAGTCCATGCCCTTGCGCACGTCGTCCGGCAGCGGCATCGGCCAGGCCGGCTCGCCGGTCGCGTCGCCCGCGGCCCGGACCCGCTCGCACAGGTCCGGGGTGCCCATCACGCCGGCGATCCGCTTGCCCAGCGCGATTACCTGGCCGCCGGTCAGCGTGGAGGTCTCGAACAGGTAGTCGGCGCCGTCCTCGCAGGCCCGTGCGATGGCGTCGGCCAGGATCATCCGGCCCTCGGCGTCGGTGTTGAGCACCTCGACCCGCTTGCCGCTGTACATGGTGATCACGTCGCCCGGCCGGTAGCTGGTGCCCGACGGCATGTTCTCCGCCATCGGCAGGTAGCCGGTGACCGCGACGGACGGCTTGAGCGCCGCGACCGCCAGCATGGCCGCGCCGACCGCCGCCGCGCCCGCCATGTCGGACTTCATCTCCCACATGCCCTGCGCCGGCTTGATCGAGATGCCGCCGGTGTCGAAGGTGATGCCCTTGCCGACCAGCGCCACCCGCTTGCCGTTGCCGCCGCCCTGCGGGGTGTAGGTCAGCTTGACCAGCCGCGGCGGGGCCTCCGAGCCCTGGCCGACGGCGAGGATGCCGCCGTAGCCGCCGGCGGCGAGCGCCGCCTCGTCGAGCACCTCGACGCCGAGCCCGGCCTCCCGGGCGGCGGCGGCCACGGCCTCGGCGAACGACGGCGGGCGCAGCTCGTTCGGCGCGGTGTTGACCCAGTCGCGGCTGGTCCGCACCGCGCCGGCCACCGCCTGGGCGCGGGTGACCTCGGCCTGGGCGGTCGCGTCGGCCGCGTCCGGCACCGCGACCAGCACCTCGGCCACCGGCTCGCGCCGGGCCGGCTGCGGCTTGGTCTTGTAGCCGGCGAACCGGTAGCCGCCGAGCAGCGCGCCCTCGGTGACCGCGCGCAGCGCGGCCGGGGCGTCGGCGTCGTCGGGCAGCGGCAGGGCGAGCGCGACGCGGGACGCGCCGGCCAGGGCGCGGACCGCCGCGCCGGCGGCCCGGCGCAGGGTCTCCGGGGCCGGGGCGGCGCCGGACGGCTCGGGGCCGAGGCCGACGGCGGCGACCACCGGGGCGGTGACCGTGCCCAGCGTGGCCAGCTTGATCACCTCACCGGGGCCGCCGGTCGCGCCGAGCAGGGCCAGCGTCTCGGTCAGCTTGCCGTCGAACGCGGCGGCGATGCTCTCCGCGCCGCTGGCCAGCAGCAGGGCGGCGGCGGGTGAGCCGGACTCCTGCTCGGTGTTCTGGCTGTGCACGCCGATCACGATCGCGTCGACGGCGAGTTCGGCGGGGTCGGTGTCGACCAGGCTGAGGGTGGTGCGGGGCGATGTCACGAAAGCTACTCCGGGCGGGCCGGGCCGGCCGCGGCGTCGCGGCCGGCGATGAAGGTCTCCGGCGGCGAACCTACCCGCCGGACGCGTGGCTGTCCCGCCGATAGGTACAGGCGGGACGTCCCGCCTGCACCCGATAGGTACAGGCGGGACGTCCCGCCTGTACCCGATGGGCGCCGGCGGGCTGCCCCGCCTGTACCCGATGGGCGCCGGCGGGCTGCCCCGCCTGCACCCGATGGGCGCGCAGGCGGGGGTCCCGCCGATGCTAACCAGCCGGTCACGGCCCGGTAAGTTCGCACCCATGACCGAGGTGACCTCCGACGCCGCCGCGACCCGGCTGCGCCGTTCCCCGCTGCACGAGCGGCACACCGCGCTCGGCGCGAAGTTCGCCCCCTTCGGGGGCTGGGAGATGCCGCTCGAGTACGCCGGCGGCGGCGTGCTCAAGGAGCACACGGCCGTGCGTACCGGGGTGGGCGTCTTCGACGTCTCGCACCTCGGCAAGGCCCGGATCACCGGGCCGGGCGCCGCGGACTTCGTCAACTCCTGCCTGTCCAACGACCTCGGCCGAATCGCGCCCGGCAAGGCCCAGTACACGCTCTGCTGCGACGACGCCACCGGCGGCGTGGTGGACGACATCATCGCCTACCTGCACGCCGAGGACCACGTCTTCCTGGTGCCGAACGCGGCGAACACCGCCGAGGTGGTCCGCCGGTTGCGCGCCGCCGCGCCCGACGGCGTGGTCGTCACCGACGAGCACGAGGCGTACGCGGTGCTCGCCGTGCAGGGGCCGCGCTCGGCGGAGCTGCTGGGCGCGCTGGGCCTGCCCACCGGGCACGACTACATGAGCTTCTCGACGGCCGCGCTGGAGGGCGTCGAGCTGACCGTCTGCCGCACCGGCTACACCGGCGAGCTCGGCTACGAGCTGGTCGTGCCGGCCGGCGACGCGCTCGTCGTCTGGGACGCGCTGTTCGCCGCCGGCGAGGCCTACGAGCTGCGCGCCTGCGGCCTGGCCGCGCGGGACACGCTGCGCACCGAGATGGGGTACCCGCTGCACGGGCAGGACCTCTCCCTGGAGATCACCCCGGTGCAGGCCCGCTCCGGCTGGGCGGTCGGCTGGGACAAGCCGGCCTTCTGGGGCCGGGACGTGCTGCTGGCCGAGAAGGCCGCCGGCCCCGCCCGTACGCTGCGCGGCCTGGAGGCGGTCGACCGGGCCATCCCGCGCCCCGGCATGGCCGTGTACGCCGGCGACAAGCAGGTTGGCACGGTCACCAGCGGCACCTTCAGCCCGACCCGGAAGCAGGGCATCGCCCTGGCCCTGATCGACACCGACCCCAAGCTCCCCGACGGCGAGGTCCTGGAGGTCGACATCCGCGGCCGCCGCGCCCAGATGCGCCTGGCCCGACCCCCCTTCGTCCAGCCCAGCGTCCGCTGACCCGCCGGCACCCGCGGCGATCATGAGGTTGGCGGCGATCTCGATCTCCCCGAGCGCCGCTAACTTCATGATCAACCGGGTGGGGTGGGATGGGGTCAGGAGTCGGTGGTCGGGGGTTCGCCGGCGTCGAGGACGGCCTGGGTCCAGCCACCCTCGATGACGCCGGTGCTGTCGAGGAGGGCCCAGTCGACGACGTCGGCGGCCTCCACCACCACGGGGGCGCCGATCCGGACGGTGGGGTCGCCGGCGGCGTCGCTGGCGCTCGCGCCGACGATCCGCTCCGGGTTGTCCCACGAGGTCACCCCGGCCCAGACGTACTCGGGGCCGTCGTCGCCGGGCAGGCCGTACTTGACCACGAGCTGGCTCTCGGCGGGGAGCCCGCCGGCGAGGAAGCGGGCCCGGATGTCGTCCAGCGCGGCCCGGGCCGTGGCGATGGCCCGGCTCATGGCGTCGCCGGAGCGGGCGTACCGGACGTCGGGCTGGATGCCGTTGAACAGGGTCGCGCAGGCGGCGGCGAAGTAACGGCCGGCCGGGCCCGGGTGCCCGGGCGGCGGGTTGAGGGTGAGGAAGGAGTCGGCGTCCGGGTCGGTCGCCGGGTCCAGCTCCAGCCGCAGCAGCACCGGCGCCGTCGCGCCGTGCTGCTCCGGATTGCCGTACGCCACCGCGATGTCGTGCCCGGTCACCGTGGCCAGCACCGGGAGCTGCACGAACGCCGGCACCTCCTCGCCGGCCAGCCCCTCGGTCCAGTCGCGCAGCAACCGCCGGGCCGCCCCGGTCATCACCGCGCCCCAGGCCCGCGTGAGGTGGTCCGGCACGCCCTGGGCCTGGAGTTCCAGCAGCCCGAAGCGGCGCAGCCCCTTGGTGGTGAACCAGAGCCCGTCGGCGTCCGACGAGTAGGGCACCAGCACCCAGTCGACCAGCCGGATCCGGCCCTGCTCGTCGGGGAGCGAACGCAGCGCGGCGGCCGGGTCGAGGAACTGGAGCCCGAAGACGTCCACCACGTCCCCGTCGACCGTTTCGGCGACTGCCGCCGCCACTGCCCGGGCCGCCCACTCGTGCGCCGGCGGCCAGCCCGGCCGGTATTCGGCCTGCACCACCACCAGGTGCGTGGCGGCGGCCAGCCGGGCCAACTGCTCCTCGGTCGCCCCGAACGCGGTGAGCAGGTCCGGCGGCAGCTCGGGGAACTCGCTGATCGGCCGGGTGTCCACGGTCATCAGCGGGCTGTCCAGCATCTGCCTGGCCAGCCCGTGCACCGGCTCGGCGAGCCGGCCGGTCAGCCCCTCCACCGCGGTCTTCGGGCTCACCTTCGGCAGGCCGACGATCGGCACCAGGTAGGTCGCGTCCAGCGACTCAGGCACCGGTACGGGCAGGAAGTCGTCCGTGATGAGCATGCCGTCCCCCTCGACCGCGCCGGTGCACCTCGCCTGAGAACGCTACCCGCCCGGACCGGTGACGCTCAGGCGGACAGCACCAGTCCCAGGTAGGACAGCGTGGTGACGATCTCCACGAAGGCCCCCAGCACGTCGCCGGTGATCCCGCCGAGCCGGCGTACCAGGTGCCGCAGCAGCCCGGCCGCGACGGCGAGCGCGGCGAGCACGGCGAGCGGCCCCTGCCACGGGCGGCCCGGGACCGCCGGCACGGCCAGCAGCGCCACGGCGGCCGTGCCGGCCACCAGCGCGACCGGCCCCACCGTGCCGGCCACCAGCGCGCCCAGCCCCTCCGGCCGGGCCGCCGGCACCCCGCGCCGGCAGGCCAGCGCGACGCCCAGCCGGCCGGCCGCCGTCGCGGCGACCACCGCCGCGAGCGCCGCCGGCCGGGACCGCCCGGCCAGCTCCGCGAGCACCGCGGCCTGGAGCAGCAGTACGACCACCAGCGCGACCACCCCGAACGGCCCGACGTCCGGCTTCTTCATGATCTCCAGGGCCGCCGGCCCGCGCCGGTAGGAGCCCAGCGCGTCCACCGTGTCGGCCAGCCCGTCCAGGTGCAGGCCCCGGGTGAGCAGCGCGCCCAGCGCGACGGTCACCCCGGCGGCGACCAGCGGGGGCGCGACCGCCGCGGCGAGCAGCAGCACCGCACCGAGGAGCGCGCCGAGCAGCGCACCGACCGCCGGGGCGAGCGCCATCGCGGCGCCGGCCGCGGCCCGGTCCACCCGGCCGGCGCGCACCGGCGCCGTGGTGAAGGTGGTGAGCGCCAGCCGGATCCCGTCGGCGAGCCGGAACTCAGTCGGCACGTCGGCCGGGGGCGACCGGCTCGTCGGGCTCGATCGTGGTGGGCCCCGGCCCAACCGGCTCGGGCTCGGCGAACTCGGGCTCGGGCTCGGGCTCGGTGCTGGCGGGCCCCGGCCCGGCCGGTTCGGGCTCGGCGAACTCCGGCTCGGGCTCGGTGCTGGTGGGCCCGGGGCCGGCCGGCTCGGGTTCGGTGAAGTCCTCGTCGTCGCCGCCGCCGAGCGACGGGTGCACGGGCAGGCCGGCGGCGAGCGCCAGGGCCGAGCGCAGCAGCGGCAGGGCGGCCAGCGCGGTCGCACCCTCGCCCAGGTCGAGCCGCAGGTCCAGCAGCGGGGTCAGGCCCAGCACGTCGGCGGCGAGCCGCACCCCGGGCCGGCCGCCGTGGTCGGGCAGCAGGCACCAGTGCCGGGCCTGCCCGGCCAGGTCGCGGCTGACCATGCCGGCGGCCACCCCGACCGGCCCGTCCAGCAGCACCGGGACGCGCCGGGCGGTCGCGCCGAGCAGCACACCGGTGGCCACCGCCACGTCGCCGCCGCCCAGCTCGGCGAGCACGTCCTTGGCCTCGCGGGCGGCGCGTCGGGTGCGGTGCAGCGCGTCCCGGACGGCCGCGCAGCGGACCATCCAGGCGGCGTCGTCGAACTCGCCGAGCTCGGTGACCACCCGGCCGAGGACCGCCGGGGGTTCCGCGCCGGCCGTGGCCGCCAGCACCGCCGCGGCGGCCGCCTCGGTGCCGGCTCCGCACGCCGCCAGCACCAGCAGCTGTACGCCGGCGTCGGCGGCCTGCTCGGCCAGCCGCCAGCCGTAGCGCAGGGCCGACTCGACCTGCTCGCCGGTGAGCGCCGGCCCCTCCTCCATGGGAGCCGAGGTGGGCGTCTCGACCACCTGGAGGCTCGCTCCGCTCTCGGCCGCCAGCCGGGCCAGGGCCCCCTTGCCGGCGCGTGCCTGCCGGGCGCGGCGGGCCGACTCGCCGGGCGCCGCGCCGGCCGACGCCCCGCCCTCGTGGTCGCCGTGCAGCAGCAGCACCCGGACGGAATCCCACGGCGCCGGGGTCGCGGTGCCCTGGGTGGCGGCGGCGAAGCCGACCACCCGCTCCAGCACGCCGAGGCCGGCGCCGGGGATGTCCAGGGTGGCGAGCCGGTCGACCGCCTGCGGGCCGGTGTAGTCGTCGGGCATCGGCAGTTCCATGCCAGGCTGGATGACCAGGCCGGTGGCGACCATCGGCAGCGCCATGGTGGGCGCGGCCCAGTCGGCCGTGCCGGCCGCGCCGACCGGCGCCGGGGCCGGGACGGAGGGCGCGGTCGGGGTGAGCACCTCGGGCAGCGCCTCGTCGGCGCCGGTCACCGGCCAGGCCCCGGCACCGGTCGCCGGTCGGGCCTCGGCGGGGGC
>NZ_JBEXLR010000151.1:0-10729 GCF_040610095.1 Micromonospora sp. NPDC004540 | reverse complement strand
CGACACCGGCTTCTCGGCGTTCGGCAGGCTGGTGGCCGGCCGGGTGCCGATCAGGCCGGTGAACCAGGACGACTCCGGCTGGGCGCGCGCCGCGAAGCCGATGGTGACCGCCAGCCCGGCCATGGTGGCCCAGGCCAGCCGGCTCACGGTCAGCCAGCCGCCGGTGCAGATGGCGGCGGCGACGCTCACCCCGGCGGTGAGCGCGATGGCGCCGATCGAGTCGGCCCCCAGGTAGGGGCTGCCCACGATCACCACGGCCGCCCCGCCGACCGCGACCATCACCATCGGCCGCCACGCCCGGCGGACCCGCTGGGCCAGCCAGCCGCCGCAGAGCAGCGCGCCGGCGATGAACACGCCCAGGCCCACGGTGCCCAGGCCGGCGTACCGGCCGCCCTCCAGGGCGGAGTAGCCGATCACGCCGTTGAGCTGCAACCGGGAACCGGTGAGCACGTCCACCCCGACCACCAGGGTGGCCAGCGCGGCCACCGCGCCGAGCGGCCCGAGGGTGCGCTCGTGGCCGGGGCTGAACCGGACCGCGACGGTGCCGCCGACGATCAGCAGGGCGGTCACCGAGGCGAACCACCAGCCGGCGTGCTGCCCCCGCCACCAGGGCACGGCGTCGGCGAGCAGGGCGGCCGGCACGGCGAGCGCGGCGGCGATCAGCAGCAGCTCCACCGCCGCCACCACCCGCCGGGACACCGGCTCGGGCCCGTGCGGGCCGGCGTGCCGGCGGGCCCGGCGCAGCAGCGGCAGCACCGCCACGGCGAGGGCCACCTGGGCGGCGGCGAGCAGGGTGAAGAACCAGCCGGCGACCCGGCGCTGGGCGGCGGCCTCCCGGTCGGCGTCGGCCGGGGCGTCGATCGCGGCGCGCAGGTCGTCGGGGCGGTCGCCGACGGACACGGCGGGCCGGCCGAGGAAGAGCCGCTCGGGCATCGGCCGGCCCAGGGCGGCCAGCGCCGTGGGGGCCAGGTCGACCAGTTGCAGGTAGCCCTCGCGGGCGGTGCTCGGCGAGGTCAGCCAGCCCTTGTCCCAGCCCGGGCCGTCGGCCATCGCGACGTGCAGCCGGGACGGCGTGTCGGTGTCCGAGACGCCGGCCACCAGCACCAGCGAACGCGGCGGCCGGGCGGCGAGCACCCGGGCGAGCTGGGCGTCCACCTGGCGGGCCTGGGCGGCCCGGACGGTCGGGTCCTCGCCGTCGACGGTGCCCAGGTCGACGATGCTCAGCACGCAGGAGCCGAGCAGCTTCGCCGGGTCGGCGGGGAGCACCGCGGCGTAGCGGTCGACGCGGCCGAACGGACGGGCGGCGGCCACCGCGGCGCCCGGTCCGACCGCCACCGAGCAGCGCACCGACTCGGCCAGCGCCCCCGGGGTGGCCCCCCAGGAGAGCCGGTCCTGGTTGTACGCGACGACGCCCTCCTGCTCCGGCAGGTTCGCGCCGATCCCGTCCGGCTGTTCGACGGTCACTCCGGCGGCCGGGCACCCCCCGCCCGGTCGGCTGCCGTTCCAGGCGGCGAAGTTGCCGGCGCCCAGCGTGAGCCAGCCGTCGACCGGGCAGGTGGGCCGGTGCGCGGAGCGTACCGAGAGGGAGCCGATCGAGCCCTGCTCGGCCATCCGCCACAGCGTGGGGGTGGCCTGCGGGTCGACGTCCTCCCAGCGCAGCCCGGCCGCCCCGGCCACCACCACGAAGTCGGCGCTGCGCTCCGGCGCGCCGCTGTCGGGGCGGGCGGCCAGCGCGGTGATGCCGAGCGCCACCACGACCAGGGTCAGCAGCACCGGGGTCAGTCTGCGCAGCATCACCGGATCCCCGTCGAGTGCTCGGGCGTCAGCTCGGCGTAGAGGTCGACCAGGGCGCCCGTGGTGTCCGCCTCGGTCGGCCAGCTCGCGGCCCGGGCGGCGCCCCGCCGGCCGAGGTCGGCCCGGCGGCCCTCGTCGTCGAGCAGGTCGCGCACCGCCGCGTCGACGGCGTCCACGTCGCCGGCGGGAACCAGCACCGCGGCGTCCCCGACCAGCTCCGGTAGGCCGCCGACGGCGGTCGCCACCAGCGGTACGCCGGCTCCCAGCGCCTCCTGGGCGAAGAGCTGGCGGGCCTCCCAGTCGCTGGTCACGACGGCGAGGTCGGCCGCGCCGAGCAGGTCGGCCACGTCGGTGCGGTGCCCGAGCAGGGTCACCGGCGCCCGCGCGGCCGAGATCCGCGCGGCGAGCGACAGGTACGCGGGCCCGCTGCCGGCGATCACCACCAGCGGCGCGGGTCGGCGGCCCCGCCACCGGGCGGCCGCGTCGACCAGGATGTCGTACCGCTTCTGCGGGTGCAGCCGGCCCACCGAGAGGATCAGCGGGCGGTCGGCGGCCACGCCGAACTCGGCGCGGACGGCGGCCCGGCGGCGGCGCGGTGCGGGCAGTGCCGGGGCGGCGACCGGGGCGAGTCGGGCGTCGGCGGCGCCGAGCGCGGCGGCCCGCTCGACCAGGTCGGCGGAGGCGCCCAGCGCGACCCGGACGTTCCGCGCGACGATCCGTTCGGCGAGCCGGGACAGCCCGCCGCGCAGCCCGCCGGCGAGCACGGCGTTGTGCCAGGTGACCACGAGCGGGGCGGCCGGGCGGGCGAGCACGGCCACCAGGCCGGCGCGCAGCCCGTGCGCGTGCACGACGTCCACCGGCGGGTCCGCGAGGGCCCGGCGCAGCGCGGCGACGGCCCGCGCGTCGGCCGGAGTGGGGCTGGCCGGGATCTCCACCGGCGTGAACCGGGCGCCCACCCCGGTGAAGTCGAACTGGTCCTGGGTGGCGGCCGGGCCGCAGACCAGCACGGACGCGCCGGCTTCGGTGAGGCCCCGGGCGATCGAGCGGACGTGCTGCCCCACCCCGCCGGTGCTGGAGGCGAGCACCAGGGCCACCGAGCCGGGCCACCGCGGCGTCGACGAGGCGTCCGTCATGAGGAAACGGTCTCCTTTCCGTCGCCCCGCTCCCCGGGGTGCTGGTCCTCCCGCGGGCCGTCGCCGCCGGGCGGGCGTCGCCGGCCGAGCCGGCGGGTCACCGCCGCGAGCAGCGGCCGGAGGTCCCGGGCGTCGGTCGCCCAGGCGACGGCGAGGAACAGGGCGCCGACCACGACCCCGGACAGCATGCCCTGAGCGAGGGCCTCCGCTGTCGTCGGGGTCCCGTCGGCGAGCCCGGCGAGTCCCCGGGCGGTGGCCGCGCCGCCGAGCCCGGCCACCGCGGCGGCGAGCAGGCCGGCCGCGCCGGCCCGCCCGACGCCGGCCAGGGCGGCCGGGCCGGCGGAGCGGAGCACGGCGGCGATCAGCAGTCCGCCGAGGAGCAGCATCCCGGCGGAGGTGGCCAGGGTCACCGCGAGCACCCGGTCCGCGAGGGGCAGCAGGTGCCCGAGCAGCACGGCCAGCGCCGGCACGCTGAGCCAGCCGAGCGCGGTGGCGACGGTGGCCGTCCGGGTCTCGCCGCGGGCGTAGAGGGCCCGGGTGAGCACCGCGAACAGGCCGTAGCCGAGCAGGCCGGGGGCGAAGCCGGCGATGCCGGCCGCAGCCGTGCCGGCGTCGGCGGGGTCGAAGAAGAAGTGCCCGACCGGGATCGCCGTGCCGACCAGCGCGGCGGCCCCGAGCAGGCTGAACAGCACCACTCCGCGGACCGCCGGGGCGAGCGTCTCCCGGTAGGCGCGCTCGTCGCCGGCTGCCCGGGCCGCCACCAGCGTCGGGTACGCGGCCACCGCCAGCGGCACGGCCAGCACCGACCAGGGCAGGAAGTAGATCGTCTGGGCGAGGTTGTAGACGCCGACGTCGGCGGTCCGGCCGAAGGTGACCTGGTTGAGCGCGACGACCAGGGCGATCTGCTGGGCGGCGACGGTGACCACCCCGGCGGCGGCCAGGCCACCGACCCGGGCCCGGGCGTCGGCCGGGAACCGGAAGCCGAGCCGCGGCCGCAGCCCCAGCCGGCGCAGCGGGATGAGCAGGGACAGCGACAGCACCACCACGCCGAGCGTGGTGCCGCCGGAGAGCAGCAGCTCGCCGCCGGGGCCGACCTCGCCGACGCCGGCCAGCCGTCCCTCGGCGGCGGTGAAGCCGAGGTAGACCACGATGACGGTGACGCTGGACAGCAGCGGGGCGATCACCGGCCAGGCGAACCGCCGGTGTGCCTGGAGCACCCCGGTGAGCACGATGCCGACGCCGTAGAGCGGCAACTGGGGGGCGAAGACCCGCAGCATGCGCGCCCCGGCCTCCTGCTGGGCGCCGTCCAGCCCGCCGCCCAGCAGCCCCAGCAGCGGGTCGGCGAGCAGCGCCACCAGCACCGCGAGGGGCACCAGCAGGCTGAGCGTCCAGGTCAGCAGCGCCCCCGTGGTGGCGGCCACCGCCCGCCGGTCCCCCGCCTCGACGGCGCCGGCCAGCAGCGGTACGACGAGGCTGGCCAGCGCCCCGCCGGCGACGATCTCGAAGATGAAGTTCGGGACGTAGTTCGCCACCAGGTAGGCGCCACCGAGGTCGGTGGGGGCGAGCGTCCAGGTGAAGACGGCGGTGCGGCCGAAGCCGGCGAGGCGGCTGACGACGGTGAGGACGGCGATGAGGGCGGCCGCTCCGGCCACGCGGCCGGCGCCGGCGAGGGGTGCCGGTTTCGTCACGTCAGTCGGGGAGCCGGCCCAGCTCGTCGAGGTGACGCAGCCCCGGGGTCCGCTGGATCACCTGGGTGAAGCTCACCTTCTCGCTGGCGGCGGTGAGGGCGGCGAGCACGGCCAGCACGCCGGCCCGGCCCAGCGGCCCGGTCCGCGCGGCCAGGCTCACGCCGAGCAGCGCGCCGAGCGCGTTGGCGCCGCTGTCGCCGAGCATGACCCGCTCGTCGAGGTCGTCCTGGACCAGCCCCGCGGCCGCCCCGACCGCGCCCGCCGCGATGCCCCCGTACGGGCCGGTGGCGAGCTTGGCGCCGAGCAGCATGCCGGACTTCAGCGCCCGGCCGGGGCGCAGGTCGAGCAGGTTGACCAGGTTGGCGGTGCCGGCCACCACGCCGGCGCCGAGCAGCACGTCCAGCCCGCGGCCCAGGGCGCCGGCCTGCTGCCGGCGGGGGTGCGCGGCGACCCGCCGGTCGGCGGCGAGCAGCGCCGCGGCGCCGAGCCCGGCCGCGCCCACGCCGGCGATCTTGACGAGCCCGGCGGTGATCCGCCCCTCGCGGAGCGCGGCGAGGTGCCCGGCGAAGCCCTTGGCGGCCTTCTGCTCGGGGCGCGCGCCGACGATGTCGTCGTAGAGCCCGACGGAGCCCGCGCCCACCCCGGCGATCAGGGCCGCGGCGCCGGCCGGGGCGCTGCCCGCGCCGAGCGCGCCCGCGGTGGCCGCGCCGACCGCGAGGGCCGGGCCGGCGGCGAGGGTGACGGTGCGGCCCCGGAAGTTGGTGCGCTCCAGCGCCGGCGCAGCCGGTGAGCTGCGAACCTCCCGCAGCACGTAGCGGGCGGCCAGCGCCCCCGCGCCGACGGCCAGCAGCCGACCCAGTCTCACGCGACCCCTCCGATCCGGATGTTCAGCGCGACGCGGTGCGGACCGGTCACTGGGGCAGTTTAGGCAGCAGGGCGGCGGCGTTGTCACCGACGCCGTACTGGCCGGCCTTCTTCTCGGTCAGCTGCTGCACCAGGGCGAGGCTGGTGACCAGCTGGCCCTGCACGGTGTTGGCGTTGTCGACCGTGGAGATGGTCTGGGAGAGCACCGGGTCGCCCCGGACCACGGAGACCACGTTGCCGCCGGCCGAGCCCATGCCGCCGACCACGATGGCGCCGGACCGGTCGAACTGCTCGGCGATCTTCACCACCGACTCGTCCTTCTCCGCCGAGAACTTGTCCACGTAGGGCTGGCCGCTGACCAGCACGACCGCCTCGGCGGCGCCGGAGATCTTGTCCTCCGGGGTGAGGTAGCCGGAGGTGGCGTAGTGCTGCAGCACCGCACGGCGATCCGCGTCGGTGACCGCCGGGCTGCCCTGCGGCCGGTCGAGCAGGACGCTCGCGAGCAGCGCGCTGGAGGTCTCCACGCCGTGCCCGTTGCCCGGCAGGCCGGAGGTGGGCACGCTGTTCGGGCGGGCCGCGGTGACGGCCAGCTCCAGCAGGTTGTTGTTGCTGTCCGGGTTGATGAACTTGTCCTGCACGTCGAGCCGGCCGGTGACGTTGGCCCCGGCGAGCTGGAGCATCTTCACCACGCCCTCGGTGTGGTCCCGGCCACTGGGCAGGCTGAGCACCAGCACCCGCCGGCCGCTCAGCTTGCCGGGGAGGACGACCTGCGCCATCTCGGCGGCGAAGTCCTCCTCCATGTCCAGTTCCTTCTGGAGGTTGTTGACCGACTGGCGCATCAGCGAGTTGTCCTTGCTGAGCCCGTTGACCCGCTCCTTGAGCGAGTCGGCAACCGGCCCGTTCAGGGCGGCCGTGCCGACCACCAGGCCGATCGCCAACGCCAGGAAGACCGCGGTCAGGGACACCACGTGGTAGCGGAAGTTGATCACGCTTGCAGCCTCTTGATCGTCGGGGAGCTAGAAGAGCTGGCCGAGCTGGAACACGAAATTGTCCCACCACTCCGACACCACACCCAAATACGCCTTCCCGACCGTGGAGACCGCCACCGCGGAGGCCATCGCGGCCACGGCCGAGAGGATGAGCAGCAGCAGCGAGGAGCCGGAGATGCTCTGCCGGTAGAGCCGGCTGACGCCCTTGGCGTCGACCAGCTTGCCGCCCACCTTGAGCCGGGTCAGGAAGGTCGAGGCCATGCCGCCCCGGCCCTTGTCGAGGAACTCCACCAGCGTGGCGTGGGTGCCGACGGCCACCAGCAGCGAGGCGCCCTTCTCGTCGGCCAGCAGCATGGCCAGGTCCTCGCTGGTGGCCGCGGCCGGGAAGGTGATCGCCGGGACCCCGAGGCCGTCGACCCGGGCCAGGCCCGGCGCCCGGCCGTCCGGGTAGGCGTGCACGATCACCTCGGCGCCGCAGCGCAGCACGTCGTCGGTGACCGAGTCCATGTCGCCGATGATCATGTCAGGGGTGTAGCCGGCCTCGACCAGCGCGTCGGCGCCGCCGTCCACGCCGATCAGCACCGGCTTGAACTCCCGGATGTAGGGGCGCAGCACGTCCAGGTCGGCCTTGTAGTCGTAGCCGCGGACGACGATGAGGCAGTGCCGGCCCTGGACCTGGGTCTGGATCTCCGGCACGCCGACGCCGTCGAGCAGCAGGTCGCGCTCCTGCTTGAGGTAGTCCATGGTGTTGGCGGCGAACGCCTCCAACTGCACGGACAGGCCCTCCCGGGCGTCGGCCATCGACTTGGCGACCGTCTCGGCGTCCTGGAGGGCGCCGTGCGCGACCGGCTCCTCGCCGACGAAGACCGTGTTGCCCTCGATGCGCACCACGTCGCCCTCGCGGATCTGCTCGAAGGCGCTCTCGCCGAGGTCGTCCAGGAGCGGGATGCCGGCCGAGATCAGCACCTCGGGGCCGAGGTTGGGGTAGCGCCCGGAGACCGACGGCTTGGCGTTGAGCACGGCGGCGACACCGACGGCGACCAGCGAGTCGGCCGCCACCCGGTCCAGGTCGACGTGGTCGATGACCGCGATGTCGCCGGGGCGGAGCCGCCCGACCAGGCGTTTCGTCCGGCGGTCGAGGCGCGCGGCACCGCGGATCGAGTCCGGTTCCGCGTTCCGGGTCCGGCGCAACGTGGGTAGACGCATCGTGACCATCCTGGCATGTGAGGCAGGTTTTGCTGTCGCGACATGCCTGAGCAGGGCCGCCTACCCAGGGAAGCACACCGGAGCGCACCCCGGTGTGCTTGCGCTCACAATCTCGGGATCACGGGCGCCTTTCCTTGGCCGCCACGGCCAGGAGTTCCTCGGCATGCGCGATACCCAGATCCGAGTCCGGCAAACCGGCGAGCATCCGGGCCAGCTCGCGAGCCCGCTCAGTGTCCTCCACCACCCGCACGCCGCTGGTGGTGACCGCTCCCCCGGTGTCCTTCGCCACCACCAGGTGCCGGTCCGCGAACGCCGCGACCTGCGGCAGGTGGGTGACCACGAGCACCTGGTGGCTGCGGGCCAGCCGGGCCAGCCGGCGGCCGATCTCCACCGCGGCCTGCCCACCGACGCCGGCGTCGACCTCGTCGAAGACCAGGGTGGGCGGGCCGCCGGAGCCGGCGAACACCACCTCGATGGCGAGCATCACCCGGGACAGCTCGCCGCCCGAGGCGCCCCGCTGCAACGGCAGCGCCGGCGCGCCCGGGTGGGCGAGCAGCCGCAGCTCCACCTCGTCGGCGCCGTCCGGGCCGACGCCGGCCTCGACCCCGTTGACCGGCAGGCTCGGCTCGGCCCGCCCGGCCGGACGGGGCAGCACGGCAACCTCGATCCGGGCGTGCGGCATGGCCAGCCCGGCCAGCTCGACGGTGACCTGCTCGGCGAAGCGGACCGCGGCCTCCTGCCGGGAGGTGGAGACCCGGCCGGCGAGGTCGGCCACCTCGCCGGCGAGCCGGGCCGCCTCCTTGTCGAGCTCGTCCAGCAGCTCGTCGGAGGTGTCCAGGTCGGACAGGCGGGTGCGGGCCCGCTCGGCCCAGGCGATCACGCCGTCGACGTCGTCGGCGTACTTCCGGGTGAGCCCGCGCAGCGCGGCCCGGCGCTCGTAGACGGTCTGCAGGCGGGCCGGGTCGGCGTCGAGCGCGGCGAGGTAGGTCGACAGCTCGGCGGAGACGTCGGCGACCAGGGTGGCGGCCTCCTCCAGCCGGGCGGCCAGCTCGCCGAGGGCGGGGTCGGTGCCGGCCTGCCCCTCCAGCGTGCGCCGGGCGGTGCCGAGCAGCGCGGTGGCGTCGGGGGTGTCGTCGGCCGCCTCCACGCCGCCGGCCACGCACTGCTGGGCCAGCTGGGCCGCGGTGCGCAGCCCCTCGGCGTGCTCCAGGCGCTGCGCCTCCGCCTTCAGCTCGTCGTCCTCGCCCGGCTGCGGGTCGACCCGGGTGATCTCGTCGAGGCCGAGCCGGAGCAGGTCGGCCTCCTGGTTGCGCTCGCGGGCGTTGCGCCGCCGGTCGGCCAGGTCGTCGACCACCGCCCGCCACCCGGTGTACGCCTCGCGCAGCGCGTCGAGCAGCTTCTCGTGCTCGGGGCCGGCGAACCGGTCGAGCGCGGCCCGCTGCTCGGCCGGGCGCAGCAGGCGCAGCTGGTCGGACTGGCCGTGCACGGCCACCACCTGCTCACCGACCTCGCCCAGCATCGACACCGGCATGCTGCGGCCGCCCAGGTGCGCGCGGGACCGGCCCTCGACGGTGACCGTCCGGCTCAGCAGCAGCGACCCGTCCTCGTCGGGCTCGCCGCCCGCGTCGGTGATCCGGGCGTGCACCGTCTCGGCCACCCGGCCGAGCAGCCGCAGCCGGCCCTCCACCACGGCGCGGCCCGGCTGGGCCCGCACCCGGCCGGCGTCGGCCCGACCGCCGAAGAGCAGGCCGAGGCCGGTCACCACCATGGTCTTGCCCGCACCGGTCTCGCCGGTGATGACGTTCATCCCGCCGGTCAGCGGCAGCGTGGTGTCCTCGATGACGCCCAGTCCGGTGATGCGCAGCTCTTCCAGCACAGCACCCGACAGTAGACGCGTCCTCCGACACTTGACCAGCCGGCGCGGGGCGGCTGGTGGGGTCGTACAGTTCTGCCCCGTGCTGGACGTGATCGGCCTGACCCCGGACGAGGAGCGGCTCTACCGCTGCCTCGTGCAGCTCACGACCGCGCGGGTCGGCGAGCTCGCCGAGCGGCTGGGCCGCCCGCGCGCGGACATCCTCGCCCAGCTCGACGCCCTGCGCGGCAAGGGACTGGTGCCGCCGGCCGGACCGGAGCCGGACGCGCCGCTGCGGCCGCTGGCGCCCGACGTCCCGCTCGGCGAGGCGCTGCTGCGCCGCCAGGAGGCGCTGGAGTCGGCCCGCGCGGCGGTCACCCAGCTCACCGAGGAGTACCGCGCCGGGATGCGCCGACACGACGCCGGGCACCTGGTCGAGGTCGTCACCGGCGGCCGGGCGCTCCGCGAGCGCCTGCGCGACCTGCAGAACGGCGCCCGCGTCGAGGTGCTCTGGTTCTGCCGGGCCAACCCGCTGGCCATGCCGGGCCAGGAGAACGTCGAGGAGTTCGACGCGCTGGCCCGCGGCGTCCGCTACCGGGCCATCTACGAACGCGAGATGCTCCTCGAACCGGGCGCCCTGGCGGACGTCGAGGAGGGCGTACGCGCCGGTGAGCAGGCCCGTGTCCTCGACCGGCTGCCGGTCCGGCTGGCCATCGTGGACGGTCGGACGGCGGTGTGCCCGCTGGTGCCCGAGCGGGGCAGCGGGGAGCCGACCGCCGCGGTGATCGGCCGCAGCCAGCTGCTGGACGCGCTGCTCGCCCTCTTCGAGAGCCACTGGCTCATGGCGACGCCGCTGAGCTCGGCCGCGCCACCGGTCGCCCCGGACGCGGCCGGCTACCGGCCGGATCCCGACGAGGCCCGGCTGCTGTCGCTCTTCGTGGCCGGTGTGCCGGACAAGTCGATCGCCTCGCAGCTCGGCGTGAGCCGGCGGACGGTGCAGCGCCGGCTGGCCGACCTGATGGCGATCGCCGGCGTGGACACCCGGCCGGGGCTGGCCTTCCAGGTCGCCCGGCGGGGCTGGATCTGAGCCGGGCGGGGCGGCACCGGGCGACCCCACCAACTGCGCAGGCACCGTCAAGGACTGCTTCAACTGAACCACCACATAACCCTGGGGAGTCCCTTTCCGCCGCGCCACGGCGGTGA
>NZ_JBEXLR010000150.1:0-10909 GCF_040610095.1 Micromonospora sp. NPDC004540 | reverse complement strand
ACGGTGATGTTGGGCAGCTCGGCCATCTTCAACAGGTGCTGGAGCTGACCTCCCATCACCCTGCGGTCCCCGACCGGGCACGGGTGGCCGCTGCCCCGCGCCGCCCGCGCCGTCGTCGACGTCGACTACGTCCTGGCCGCCGGTGGGCTGCTCGCCGCCGACCACCCCGGCGCGGCGGCGGCGCTGCTGCGCCGGCACCTGGCCGGCTGAGCCGCGGCGAGCGTTATTCGGCGGAGAGCTTCTCGCCCCGGGAGTCCGCCTCCTGCGAGGCCGCCCAGGAGGCCAGCAGCCGGAGGTTGTCCTCGGCGGCGGTACCCGGCTCGGCGGTGTAGATCACGAGGGTGAGGCCGGGTTCGGCGGTCATCGCGAGGGTCTCGAAGGCGAGGGTGAGGTCCCCGACGGCCGGGTGGTGGAAGCGTTTGGTGCCGGTCCCGTGCCGGCGGACGTTGTGGGCGCCCCACCGGGTGCGGAAGGCGTCGCTGCGGGTGGACAGCTCGCCCACCAGGTCGTGCAGGTCCTTGTCGTGGGGGTCGCGGCCCGCCTCGGTGCGCAGCACGTCGACGGTGACGTCGGCCATGAGCTCCCAGTCGGGGTAGAAGCGGCGGGCGGCGGGGTCGAGGAACTGGTAGCGGGCCAGATTCGGCGGCGGGGAGCCGCCGGCGGCGTATATGTCGCTGAAGAAGCCGCGGGCGAGCTGGTTGGTGGCGAGCAGGTCCAGGCGGCCGTTGCTGACGTACGCGGGTCCGGCGGTGATCGCGTCCAGGGTCCACTGCAGGCTGCGGTGCAGCGGCGCCTGCCGGCCCGGACGGCGGCGGGGCCGGGCGAGGGTGTCGGAGCCCTCGGCGGCCTGGGCCAGGTGGAGCAGGTGGGCCCGTTCGGCGTCGTCGAGCTGCAGGGCGCGCGCGACAGCTTCGAGGACGCCGGGCGAGACGCCGGCGAGGTGGCCGCGTTCGAGCTTGGCGTAGTACTCGACGCTGACGTCGGCGAGCGCGGCGACCTCACTGCGGCGCAGCCCCTTCACGCGGCGCCGGGTGCCGGCCGGCAGGCCGGCCCGCTCCGGTGTGATCTTGGCGCGCCGCGAGACGAGGAAGTCGCGGACCTGGTCCTGGTTGTCCACGCGGTCGACCGTACGCGGCGTGGGCCGCGGTAGCCATGTACCGCCGGTACACCCCTCACCAGGAACTCCCTGCCGGCGCGGAAAGGGGGTTACCTGGATCCCGAGCGGGGACTAGCCACCCGCTATCGGGGCAATCCGTGAGGCGGCTCACCCTCGCGGGCAACAACGTCGAACGATCGGCAAGGGAGAACATCATGCGTGGCGTCGTCATGCACGCACCCGGCGACATCCGGGTGGAGGACCGCCCGGATCCGCGGATCGAGCAACCTACCGACGCGATCATCCGCGTGTCGGCGACCTGCGTGTGCGGCTCGGACCTGTGGCCGTACCGCGGGGTGCAGAAGGTGGAGGGCCCGATGCCGATGGGCCACGAGTACGTCGGCATCGTGGAAGAGGTCGGCTCGGAGGTGACGACCGTCAAGCCGGGGCAGTTCGTGGTCGGCTCGTTCTGGGCCTCCGACAACACCTGCGAGATCTGCCGAGCCGGCTACCAGTCCGCCTGTGTGCACCGGGTGCCCATGGGCATGCTCGGTTCACAGGCGCAGTACCTGCGGGTGCCCCTCGCCGACGGCACCCTGGTCGCCACGCCCGAGGTGCCGCCCGCCGACCTGATTCCCAGCTACCTGGCCGCTTCCGACGTGCTGGGCACCGGCTGGTTCGCCGCCGTGGCCGCCCAGGCCGGCCCCGGCCGGACCGTCGCGGTCGTCGGCGACGGCGCCGTCGGCCTGCTCGCCGTGCTTTCGGCCAGGCAGCTGGGCGCGGAGCGCGTCATCGCGGTGAGCCGGCACGAGTCCCGGCAGAAGCTCGCCCGCGAGTTCGGCGCCACCGACATCGTCACCGAGCGCGGCGACGAGGGCGTGGCCAGGATCAAGGACCTGACCGGCGGGCTCGGTGCGCACTCGGTGGTCGAGGCGGTCGGCACGCAGGAGTCGATGATGCAGGCCATCCACTCCACGCGCGCCGGTGGGCACGTCGGGTTCGTCGGCGTCACCCACGACGTGGCCGTGCCCGGCATGGACCTGTTCTGGTCCCTGGCGCACCTGCACGGCGGCCCCGCACCCGTACGACGGTTCCTGCCGGAACTGATGCGCCTGATCGGCGACCGCACGATCGACCCCGGCCGGGTCTTCGACCTCGACCTGCCCCTCGACCAGGCCGCCGAGGGTTACACGGCGATGGACGAGCGCCGCGCCATCAAGACGCTGCTGCGGCCCTGACCCGCCGACCATCCGGAGGAGCACGCCATGGAACTCAAGCCCGTCAGCGCCACCGTCAAGACACCCGCGCAGATGTTTACCGGCGACGTCTACCTGACCCCCATCTACAACGGCACCGAGCCGTCCCGGATGACCGTCGCCCTCGTCCGGTTCACCCCCGGCGCCCGCACCCACTGGCACTCCCACGCGGTCGGGCAGACCCTGCACGTCACCGAAGGCGCGGGCCTGGTCGGCACCCGCGACGGAACCGTGCTGCGCATCCGCGCCGGCGACACCGTCGTCTGCCCACCCGGCGAGGAACACTGGCACGGCGCCACCGCCGACACCTTCATGAGCCACCTCGCCATGCTCGAAGCGCTGCCCGGCGGGCAGGACCCCACCACCTGGCTCGAACCCCTCCCCGACGAGCAGTACCGGACCACGAACCAGCGCGACGCCTGACGCGGAGGACCGTCGGAAAACCGACGTTCGCATCGAGACGCGCCGACGCGACACGCCGTGTCGCAACACACGACAGGCCGGGGTGGGTTGACAGCGGCGGGGGTGGACGCCGTACCGTCTTTGAGTCCTACCACGGGAAGCGGCTGTTGTTCGCTTCGTCCCTTCGTCCGCTGGCCGAGCGACCGGAAGGTTGCGGCGGCCAGGTCCAGCGGGCGGGGGTCGGCGGGGCGGCGCGAACCGGCCGCGGTTACCGGTGTACGGGCAGGGCGAGAGGCACGGCCAGTAGACAACGGCCAGGCGGGGGCAGCCAGTCCACGTCGGGTCGGTCCGAAGGTCGGCGCTGATCGTCCTCGCCCCACCGGCCGGGAAGGGCCTGGGAGCATCGGGGCGCGGCGCGAGCCGCGCCCCGATTTTCGTCTCCGCCGATCAACTGTTGAGGACCTCGTAGACGGCGGCCGGGGCGGGACCGATCCGGCCCTCGAACGGCGCGCCGAGATCCGGCTTGAACCCGTGCTCCGAGTAGCTGATCTCCGACGGCTGCTCCGGCTCGCCGCCGGCGGCCGGCAGCGTGAACCGGAGGCCGAGCAGCCGTTGCCGGTCGTCGACCGTGGCCTCGAAGGGGACGGCGGCCCGCTGCTGCGGGGTGAGGGCGGCGAGACGCTTCTCGTCCACCAGCACGCTGGCGTCCGCGTCCGGGACGCGGCTGAAGTCCAGCGTGCCGCGGTAGCGGCCCGTCCCGGACGCCTCGGCGGACGTGATGCCGACGAACAGGTCGGTCGCGTGGGCCGGGTCGCCGAACCGCTCCAGGCGGGCCCGCCGCGCCGGATCGACCTTGCGCACGTCGATCCGGGTCCACTGGTCCCCGGTGAGCGGGTTGCTGCGGACCAGGTGCTGGCCGCCGCGGTGCAGCACCTCGAACGTCAGACGTGCCTTGCCGGCGTCGCCCCCGACCGCCCGGAACCGCAGCCAGCCGTCGCTGCCGTCCACGGCCCCCGCGCCGATCGTGTCGTGGGTCCGGAACTGGAAGGTGTACGGAGCGCGGTGCAGCGCCTCCGCGGCCTGGCGCAGCGCCTCCGCCGAGTTCGGCGTCGGCGACGCGTCGGCGCGATCGTCGGCGAGGTCCCGCGCCACGCCGCAACCGGTCAGCGAGAGCACGAGGGCGAGCACGGGCACCGCGCTGCGCAGTCTCACCGGACACCTCCCGTCAGGGTCGGCCTGCGCTCGATGTACCCACCACTCACCAAGGCAAATCCCTCGATGCGCGCGCCGCCGCGCCCGAGGGACCCGGCGCGGCGGTAGCACCGGTTATGCTTCCCGGTATGACCGGAGCGGTGCGGAAACTGTCGATCTCGGTCCCGCCGGACGTCGCCGAACGCCTCGAACGGGAACCCAACGCCAGCGCCTTCCTGGTGCACGCCGCGCGGGCGCTGATGCGCCGGGAAGCCCTCGACGCCGAGCTGGCCCACCAGGGCGTCACGGTCACCGAGGAGGGCGTCGCCCGGGCGCGGGCGGCCCGCGCCGCCGTCGACGTCGCCTGGCCCGCCGAGCGCTACCAGGCGATCCGGGAACGGGTGCGGCAGGTCGCGGCCGGCGACGAGGATCCCGCCGGCCGGGTCACCGCCGCGTGAGCGACCCCGACGCCCCGCCCGTGCGGCTGGTCCTCGACCGGTCGGCGCTGCTGGCGTACCTGGGTGGGTCGGTGCACGTGGGGGAGACGCTGCACGAGGTGATCACCGACGGCGTGCGCTTCGGCGTGACCGCGGTCGCGGCCGCCGAGGCGTACGCGGCCGTCGACGACCCGAAGGAGCGGGCGGCGCTGCGGCGCCTACTCGCCCTCGACGCCTGCGCCGTGCTGGCCACGGACGGCGGCTCGTGGCAGGAGCTGGCGTACTGGCGGGGCTTCACCGGCCGGGCCGACCTGGCCGCCACCGTGCTGGCCTGCCTCGACCACGACGCCCCGATCCTCACCGGCGAGGCCCGCTACGGCGACGACGACCTGCCGGTCATCCGGCTGCCGGCGTGACCCCGCCCGGACGGGCCGACGGGCGTCCCCGCCGGGTAGCCTTCGGCGCGTGATCGTGGTGAGGTGCCGGTGACGACGCTCGACCGGGAAGAAGCGCGTGCCACCGACGGGGCACGCCCGGGCGCCGGCGGGCGACCGCTGCCGCTGAAACTGGCCGTCCCGGCGGCCCTGCTGGCCGGTCTGGCGTTGCTTGTCGCCTTCCCGCCCTATGGGGTGTGGCCCCTCGCGCCGGTCGGTGTGGCGCTGCTCGCCGCCGCGGCGCACCGGCGGCGGCTGCGCGCCGGCGCCGGGCTGGGCTTCCTCGCCGGGGTGGCGCTGTTCGCGCCGCTGCTGGAGTGGACCAACCTGCACACCGGCTACCTGCCGTGGCTGCTGCTGTCCCTGCTCCAGGCCGGCTACCTGGCGCTGCTCGGCGCCGCCACCGCCTGGGTGTCCCCGCTGGCCGACCGGCACCGCGCGGCGTGGCCGCTGCTCACCGGCGTGCTGTGGGTGGGGCAGGAGGCGCTGCGCGACCGCACCCCGTTCGGCGGGTTCCCGTGGGGGCGGCTGGCGTTCAGCCAGGACACCTCCCCGCTGCTGCGGCTGGCCGCGCTCGGCGGCGCCCCGCTGGTCACCTTCGCCGTCGCGCTGGCCGGCGGGATCCTGCTCACCCTCGCCTGGCGCGACTGGCGCCGCCCCGCCGGGCTGTGGCGGCCGGTGGCCGGGCTGGCCGCCGCCCTCGCCGCGCTGCTCGCCGCCGGCCCCGCCGTGCCCGCCGGGGTACGCGGCGGCGGCGACACCGTCACCGTCGCCATCGTCCAGGGCAACGTGCCCCGCCTCGGCCTGGACTTCAACGCCCAGCGGCAGGCGGTGCTGAACAACCACGTCGACGCCACCCTGAAACTGGCCGAACAGGTCGCCGCGGGCACACAACGCCGCCCCGACCTGGTGGTGTGGCCGGAGAACTCCAGCGACATCGACCCGCTGCGCAACCCCGGCGCCGGCGAGCGGATCACCCAGGCCGCCGACGCGATCGGCGCGCCGATCCTGGTCGGCGCCGTGCTGCTCGGCCCCGGCGAGGGTCAGGTCCGCAACGCCGGCCTGCTGTGGCGCCCCGGCAGCGGCGCCGACCTGGACCAGCTCTACACCAAGCGGCACCCCGTGCCGTTCGCCGAGTACGTGCCGCTGCGCGAGATCGCCCGGATGGTCAGCTCCGAGGTCGACCGGGTCCGCTCCGACTTCGTGCCCGGCAGCACCCCGGGCGTGCTGGAGACCGGCCCGGCCACCCTCGGCGACGTGATCTGCTTCGAGGTCGCCTACGACGGCATCGTCCGGGACACCGTCACCGGCGGCGCGCAGCTGCTGGTGGTGCAGACCAACAACGCCACGTTCGACGTGGCCGAAGCCCGCCAGCAGCTGGCCATGGTCCGGCTGCGCGCCGTCGAGCACGGTCGCGCCGCCCTGATGGCCTCCACGGTCGGGGTGTCCGGGTTCGTTTCCCCGGACGGGCGGGTAGACGGGGCCACCGGGTTCGACACCGCCGCGGTGGTGGTGCGGCAGATGCGGCTCGGCGACGGGCGTACCCCGGCCACCACGGTGGGGGTGTGGCCGGAGGTGGCGCTCGCGGCGCTGGCCGTCGCGGCCCTGGCCGGCGCGGCCCTGCTGCGCCGCCGCCGGGAGGCCGACCCCGGATAGGACGACGGGCGGGAGGCGGTACACGGTGGGCGTGGCAGCCGACAGGCGGACGGTCGGCCATCCCGGGGTGGGACGGGTCCTCGTGGTCATTCCCACCTACAACGAGGCCGACAACGTCCGCCGGATCGTCGCCCGGGTGCGTGAGGCGGCGCCGGCGGTGGACGTCCTCGTCGCCGACGACAACAGCCCCGACGGCACCGGCGCGATCGCCGACGGGCTCGCCGGCGCCGACCCGCACGTGCACGTGCTGCACCGTCCCGGCAAGGACGGCCTCGGCGCGGCCTACCTGGCCGGTTTCGCCTGGGCGCGGCAGCGCGGCTACGACGCCGTGGTGGAGATGGACGCCGACGGCTCGCACGCCCCGGAGGACCTGCCGGCGCTGCTGGAGGCCGCCCGCGACGCCGACGTGGTGATCGGCTCCCGGTGGACCCGCGGCGCGCGGGTGCTGAACTGGCCGCTGCGGCGGCTGCTGCTGTCCCGGGCCGGCAACCTGTACGCGCGGCTGGCGCTGGGCGTGCCGGTCTCCGACGCCACCGGCGGCTACCGGGTCTACCGGTCGGCGGCGCTGGACGCCATCGACCTGGCCTCGGTGCGTTCCCAGGGGTACGCGTTCCAGGTGGAGCTGTCCCGGCTGGCGCACCGCGCCGGGGTGCGGATGGTCGAGGTGCCGATCACGTTCGCCGAGCGGGAGCACGGCGACAGCAAGATGAGCCCGCTCATCGTGGCCGAGGCGCTGTGGCGGATCACCACCTGGGGGCTGCGGGACCGGCGGGCGGCGGTGCGCCGTCCCGACGCGTTGGCCCGGTGGCCGTGAGCGCGGGCGTGTCATGCTGGAGGGGCGTGATGACACCGCCGGGCGGATGAGGTGAGATGCGCCGAGGACTGAAGTACGTACCACCGGCTCTGCTGCTGCTCGCGCTGCTGGAGCTGACCGTTTTCGTCCTGGTGGGCCGGGGCGTCGGGTTCGGGTTCGCGGTGCTGCTGGTGTTCGCGGCCTCGCTGCTGGGCCTGGTGCTGCTGCGCCGGGAGGGCATGCGGGCCTGGCGTGGTTTCCGGGCCGCCGCCGAGTCCGGACAGCCGCCGGGGCGGCAGGTCACCGACGGTCTGGTGGGCCTGCTGGGTGCGCTGCTGCTGGCGCTGCCCGGCCTGGTCAGCGGCGCGGTGGGGCTGCTGTTGCTGGTGCCGCCGGTGCGGCGCCTGGCCGGCGCCGGGGTGCGCCGGGCCACCGAGCGCCGGGTGTCGTCGATGGTCGCCGGTGACCTGTTCGGGCCGCGCCGGGTGCGAGTGCGCCGAGGCGCCCCGCAGCCCGCGCCGACCCCGCAGCCGCAGCCGGTGACCGAGCCGGGCCGGGCCATCGAGGGGGAGATCGTCGAACCCCGGTGAAATCCGGACAGACATGACGAAGCGCCCCCGGGGTGATCCCCGGGGGCGCTTGTCGTCATTACGGGTGCTCAGGCGCGACCGCGGCGGGTGCGGACCTCCTGGAGCCGCTCGGCGAGGATGTCCTCCAGCTCGGCGATCGAACGCCGCTCCAGCAGCATGTCCCAGTGGGTGCGCGGCGGCTTGGCCTTCTTCTGCTCGGGCTCGCTGCCGTCGACCAGCCGGGCGACGCTGCCGTCGAACTTGCACTCCCAGGTCGTCGGGACCTCGGCGTCGACGGCGAACGGCACCTCGAACTGGTGCCCCTTCGCGCAGAGGTACTCGCGGGTCTGACGCGGCGCGAGCTCCGTGTTGCGGTCGGATTCGTAGCTGACTGCGCCCAGTCGGCTACCGCGCAGCATACGCTCGCCCATGATCGACTTCCCCTCGTTCGTGGTGCTGGTCTTCAGGTGTAACGGCCCGTCACCGCCGCCCCATTCCCGGCCACGCCGACGGCCCGGCGCGGAGTCGGGATCCTCAAGGGTAGCCGGTCATGACAGCTGCCCGGCGGGGTCGTCCCCGGCCGGGCCGAATCGGTGGAGTGTTTCGACTGCCAATGGGGATGTTAGCCGCCTCCAGGTGTGCGGAGGTGACGATGACCAGTGACGCGCCGGTCGAGGCCCGACCGCCGGGCGGGAAGACCTTCTTCGGTCACCCACGGGCGTTGTCCACGCTGTTCCTCACCGAGATGTGGGAGCGGTTCAGCTTCTACGGCATGCGGGCCATCCTGGTGCTGTACCTGACCGCGTCGGTCGCCGACGAGGGGCTGGCCATCGGGGAGTCCACCGCCAACGCCGTCTACGGCACCTACAACGCCATGGTGTACCTGATGGCGCTGCCCGGCGGATGGGTGGCCGACCGGCTCATCGGCGCGCGGCGCAGCGTGCTCTGGGGCGGCGTGGTGATCGCCGCCGGGCACTACGTGATGGCCGTCCCGGCCCGGTGGAGCGTGTTCGCCGGCATGACGCTGATCGTGCTCGGCACCGGCCTGCTCAAACCCAACATCTCGACCATGGTCGGTGACCTCTACGACCGGGACTCCCCGCGCCGCGACGCCGGCTTCTCGATCTTCTACATGGGCATCAACCTGGGCGCGTTCATCGCCCCGCTGATCACCGGCTTCCTCGGCGAGAAGATCAACTGGCATCTGGGCTTCGGGGCGGCCGCGATCGGCATGACCTTCGGCGTGCTCCAGTACGTGCTCGGCCGGCGCAACCTCGGCGACGCGGGCGCCCGGCCGGCCGACCCGCTGCTCGGCGCGGACCGACGGCGGGCGCTGACCCGGATCGCCGTGGTCACCGTGGCGGTGCTCGTGGTGCTGCTCGTGCTCGCCCTGCTCGGGCTGTTCACCGTCAACACGGTGGTCAACCTGCTCACCGTGGTCACCGTGCTGGTCACCATCGCGTACTTCGCCCGGATCCTGACCGACCGGGAGATCAGCGGCACCGAGCGCAGCCGGATGAAGGCGTACGTGTGGCTGTTCGTCTTCGCCGCCGCGTTCTGGCTGATCTACGACCAGGCCGGGTCGGTGCTGAACATCTTCGCCGAGGACCAGACCGACCGGAACGTGGGCGGCTTCACCTTCCCGGCGTCCTGGCTCCAGTCGGTGAACCCCATCCTGATCATCATCGGGGCGCCGCTGGCCGCCGCGCTGTGGCTGAAGCTCGGCCACCGGGTCTCCACGCCGACGAAGTTCGCCGTCGGTCTGGTGCTCAACGGCCTGTCGTTCGTGCTGATGGCCGCCGCCGCGCAGGCCGCCGTCGGCGGCGACCTGGTCTCGCCGTGGTGGCTGGTCGCCGTGTACGCCATCCAGGTTGCCGGCGAGCTGTCGCTGAGCCCGGTGGGCCTGTCGGCCACCACGAAGCTGGCTCCGGTGAAGTACGCCAGCCAGATGCTGGGCCTGTGGTTCCTCGCCACCGCCGTCGGCGACGCGATCGGTGGGCAGGTGGCCCGGCTGGCCGAGAGCTGGTCCGAGCCGACCTACTTTGTCACCTTCGGCCTGGCGTCGGTGGTGCTGGGGCTGGCCGCGGTGATGTTCACCCGGCAGATCCGGCACCTGATGGCCGGCATCCACTGACCGGCCCGGCGGTCACCTGGCCGGCGTCGGCGGCAGCGGCAGCGGCACGCCCGGCAGCCCGTCGATGCTGGTGGCAATGTGTTCCTTGCCGGCGAAGTACGCGCTCAGCGAGGCGTCGTCCTCCCGGGCGAAGCGCCGCCCGTGCAGGTCCCGGTCGGCCTCGTAGGTCATCAGCGGCACGGCGTAGCCGCAGGTGTCGCGGATCAGCTCGGCGCGGACCACGACGATCGCCCGCAGGCCGTGCGAGCCCGGGTCGATGTCGGGGAAGTGGTCCAGCAGCTCCGGCCACCGGGGGTCGTCGCGAAACACCGGCTCGCCCCGCCCGTGCACCCGGACGATGTTCGGCGGGCCGTCGAAGGCGCACCACATCAGCGTGATGCGGCCGTTCTCCCGCAGGTGCGCGACGGTCTCCGCGTTGGCGCCGGCGAAGTCCAGGTAGGCGACCGTCAGCTCGTCGAGCACCGCGAAGGAGCCGCGCAGGCCCTTGGGGGAGAGGTTGATGGTGCCGTCGCCGGCCAGCGGGGCGGTGGCCGTGAAGAACATCGGTTGTGCCTCGATGAAGGTCCGCAACCGGCCGTCGATGCGCTCGTACGTCTTTCCCACGCCCTGATCATCCTCGCCGGCGCCCAGCTCCCGCTGCCCCGTCCCAGCCCGTGGCCGGTGGCCCCGGCGGCGTCAGCCGGTGCGGGAGCCCAGCCGGGCCAGAGCGGTGGCCAGGTCGCTGACCTGGTCGGCGAGCTGACCGGCCCGCCGCTGGGCGGCGTCGCGGTCGGTCTCGGCGGCGGCCAGCCGGGCGGTCAGCTCGGCCAGCCGGGCCTCGACGGCGGCGGCGGCCTGCCGCGCGGCGGCCAGGTCGGCGGCGAGGGCGTCCCGCTTCTCGGAGCTCGCCGAGCCGTTGGCGATCAGCCTCCCGGCGATCTCCCGGCACCGGAAGGTGCTGG
>NZ_JBEXLR010000149.1:0-11109 GCF_040610095.1 Micromonospora sp. NPDC004540 | reverse complement strand
GGTAGGGCGCTCCACCTTGTCCCCGTCCGGGGAGGCTGGACGGTCAGAGACTGCCCGACGAGGAGATCCGCCAACTAGCCGGCGGCCAATTTGCGCTTGCGCCGGCGTGAGTACCGCGTGTTTCAGTGACGTCGGGGGCGATCAGCGCAGCACGAGCAGGTCCAGGGCGTCGATGACTGGCCCAGTGTCGGTCCTCGCCGCTTGGCGAAGTCGGGCGAGGCCGGCGGCGTAGTCATCGTCGCTGATCAGATGCAGGACGGTGTGCGCCTCGCGGCGCAGCGTCGTGGCGGCCTCGTGCAGGGACGCGGCGGTGGTCTGCGAAACCTGTTCGCAGGCGACGGTGTTGAAGCCGGCGGCGGCGAAGGCGGTCTCGACGTCGGCCACGCTGGGATAGGTGTCGAGCACTTGGACGGCTTCCGGGAAGTATCGGAAGAGGGTGATTGCCTGGTGCCGTCCGGCGAATGCGGAGCGGATCAGCAGCGGAGCGCCGGGGCGCAGGACCCGGCGCAGTTCGTGGGCCGCGGCGGCAAGACGTGGTGGATGACGGTGGACATCCAGACGGCGTCGACGCTGTCGTCATCCAGCGGGATGTGCGCGGCGTCGCCGGGAGCCACGGGCTGGTACACCGAGCGAGCGCGCATCGCCTCGGACGGATCGACCGCGATGACATCGATGCCCTTGTACCAGGTGGTGAAGGCTCCCGCCCAGCTGCCAGTGCCGGAGCCCAGGTCGAGAAGCCGCATCCCGGGGCGGGGGCCGAGGTGCCGCGTGATCGCCTTCCGCCAATCCGCTAGTCCGTCGTCGGTAAGGTGGCGGGTCGCCTCGTACGCCGCCGCTTCCACGCTGTCGTACGCGATTCGAGCCATGCCCCTGACTCAACCGTCTCGATCTGCCGAGTGGAAGGGGCGGTGCATCAATTCACATTCGTGAGTCATGCTGGCTTGCATACAACGCGCTCGCCGTGCTGATGATTGCGGCGGCGATGGCCTTTGCCCGAGGTCTAGCCGCTGCGGCAGCAGACCCCTGTGACGAAGTGGGCAAGAGGAGGGGCAGCCCGCCGACACGACCGTGCCTAGGGTCAAACCCATGAGCGTTGACGCTGATACGCGGACCTGGCTACGTGGATGTGGCGCTGAGGCGATCGAGCACCCGGGCGGCACGCTCTACGCCCACCTGTGCCGTGTGCAGGAGCGCCTTGCCGCACTCTGGTCGGACGTCGACACGCAGCGCGTGCGAGTCTTGGGGCGATAACGAAGAACGACCCGTCGCGACTCAGGCCGGCGGTCAGCGCGGACAGGCCGTACAGCCATCCGTACAGCCAAGACCCTTCGCAGATGCCGACGCTGCCCGACAACAGCGGACGTGCGACCGGTGGTGCAAGGACCTGACCAGCCATCCGCGATCTTCTTCTAATCCCAAGGCCACCGCGCCCCGGTTAGTGTCCTCCCTGTGGCAGCAGGTGGCGACTTCGGCGAAGTCTGGCGGGTCTACGGTGTCGGTGGTGAGCTGCTCGGCGAGATCGAGGTTGAGGAGCACGACATGCCCTGGCATCGGGGCAGGTTCAGACCTCAGCCAGCGTTCGAGCAGTTGCGACCGCTCTTTGATGAGTGGAGCCGTGCGGTTGACTCAGGCGATCCGCAGCCGATCGACCAGGCGTACGAGGCGATCCGCGCCGCAGTCACGATGACCTACCCCAACGGCCGCCAGGTCCCCGAGTTCATGCTTGGGATCGAAGGCGACCACGCGGGGTTTCGGTGGCACGACGAGCCCTTCGGTGACGACTAGCTCGCTCGCCTCGGGGTCTCCCAGCACTGATGGACGGGCCATCCATGGGCCACAAGGCCGGATCACGGGAGGCCAAACCAGGCCGCCAGCGACCAGGCCGAGCAGGAGAACCGCCGTAGCAGACCCCGATTTTGTCCAATTACCAAGGTGACAGTCGACTACGCCGACCATGCGGCCAACGGAAACTTCCTCTAGGGAGCCTCACCTGGACGCCAGCGGCGAGCTTGATGTTGCTGGTCCACACCGATGCACGCGAGGACCAAGGCGCGGTCAGCCGCCAAGAACAGCTGGAAGTAGTAGGGAGGATCGAGCTGCGTCACGCCGCCAAGTCGAACAGGCTCTTCACCGAGCGCGCGGAGCGTCTCGACGGCCGCCGCGAAACCGAGCGTCGGGATGCCCCGGTCCCTGGTAATCGCCTCCCGTGCCCGGTACGTGGACGCAAGGTTGTCTGCGGGGACCAATCCGGCGGCGCCGTCCCAGACGCGGAAGGACGCTCCCCGCTCAAGGGCTTCACGGCACGCCTTGTTGACCGGACTCTCGTCGCCAAGTAGAGAGATCAACTCCTCGCGCTTCACGCAGCGACGGTACAGCCAAGACCTCCGACCGACGCCGACCCTGCCCGACAACTACGGACGGGCTGACCAGGTGGCTAGCGAAGCGACCAGCCGTCCGCGATCTTCTTCTAATCCCAAGGCCGCAGGTTCGAATCCTGCCGGGCGCACCACCGTCATCCCAGGTCAAGGCGGCCCGCAAAGCGGGCCGCGCCAGCCCGGCCCCGGCCTGCTGGCGACCTCCGGCCGGCATCGGCCGGGCCGGCCACGCTGAGGGACAAGCAGGACTCCGTAGGCCTCGGAACTCCGCCCCGAACCCCGACCCTCCTCAGAGATGCCGCCGCGGCTCACCTCGCCGGGCACCACAAGGGCTACCAGCCTCCCCGAACGGGACCAGGTCGTTCGTCCGCTAGGACGCTCCACCTGGCCCCCGTTCGCGGAGGCTGGACGGTCTGGCGACTGCCCGAGGAGATCCGCTGAAGCCAGCATGCCGTTGACCCCGCTGTCACCCGCAGGGCGGGAGAATGCCAGGGGGTCAGGTACCGGTTGGGGGCAACGCCAATCTCACCGCGCAGTCGGGGTAGCCACTGGAATTCAGGCGTGTAAAGATCACGCCGTGCTCACCTCGTCAGCATCCCCTCCTGTCGTGGTCGTGTTGTTCTTTGAGCTCTTCGGCATCGCTGGCATCGCTCTAGGCATCGGAATAATCGTCACGCGGCGTATCCCGTGGTTCCTTGACCGGCAGGGTCTCGCACCGCTGCCGTTGCGCAGAGGCAGCTCCCTCGCTCTGATAGGTGGCACTATCGTCCTGGGAGCGTCAGCGTGGTTTCCATCGATTCCGCATCCGGTCGCAGTAGCGCTGAACGCAGCGGGCTTTGTCACCTTCGTGGCCTCGTGGGCCTGCCTGATCTTCGTGCGGCGCTAGCAGCCAAGTCGGCTAGATCGACAACTCCCATGCTGGCAGTCTGGGAGCCACGCGTGGGAGCCACCGGGGCGGACTGGACGGGACGGTACGGGACCGATGGAGTTGCCGAGCGCTTGAGGACGAGGACCAGGCGGACGGCGTCGGACGCCCTTGACATGGTCTTGGGAATCTACGGATCAGATGGTCAGCAGCCGCTTGTCTTACAGCCATCCGTACAGCGCAGACAGCCAGCCAACGCCGGCGGCATCCGACAGTGACGGACGGGCTGAGCAGGAGAACGGCGGGTTCCAGACCCGCATCGGCATGACTTCCTGGCGCTGCGGCTACTGCTCAGCCTGACCTTTCCCGACGGTCCACTTCCGGACGGCACCGCATTCGATGATCTCTCACCGTTGCAGCAGGAGGTCGTTCGCCTCGTCATTCGTACCCGCATGCTGAGGCAGGGCCCGATGATGCCGCGAGCCATCGGAGAGTGCAATCTCCCCCATACAGAGGAAGCTCTCGCGACCTGGTGCGCCGGACAGCCTCAAAGCGCGAGCTGAACGTAGCGAACGGTTGCAGCCGCACCCGTCGAGGACGTCCCCGAGGCGCTGAGACGCGATCCTCAACTCGGTGCGGAAGCTGATCGAGCTGGGCTACCTCGTCGACGAGAACGACCTGACTCCGGCCCACGAGTAGCCCGGGCCAGAGGAGACGGAAGGCCCGGGGAAGTCCTCGGGGCCTTCGTTGCGGCTGCGGTCGGTGGCAATCACGGTGAATCGCTCGGCGAGTCGCGGTGCCGCGTGGCGCCACATGAGGTGGCGCTCTTCACCATCGTCGTGGCGGTTACCGCGCGGCAGCGGCCCGTCGACGCGCCACCCCGGATGAGCTCCGCGTCCGTGCTTCCGGAACACTGCGTCCCCCGGCCAGTTCCGGAGCGAAACCACTGCCCGGCAGGCAACCGCCGGCGGGGGTGCGGCGTGACTAGGGGTACGACCAGGCGGGGAGGGAGGGGACGCATGTCAGGCGAGGAGAGCTTTGACGCGTTCTACCGAGGTAGCAGGCAGCGGCTCTACGACTGCCTGTATGCCCTCACGGGCAACGCCGCCGAGGCGCAGGACGTGGTGCACGAGGCGTACGCCCGAGCCTGGCAGCGGTGGTCGACGGTCGGCGAATACGCCGACCCGGAGGCCTGGGTACGGACGGTCGCCCGCCGCGTGGCGGTGAGTCGCTGGCGGCGGGCCCGGTCGGCGCTGCATGCCTACCGTCGTGCCGGCCCCCCGCCGGACGTGCCCGGCCCCAACCCGGACAGCGTCGCGCTGGTCGGCGCGCTCGCCCAGTTGCCGCCCGCTCAGCGGACCGCCTTGGTCCTGCACCACCTGGTCGGCCTACCGGTGGCCGAGGTGGCGCGGGAGACCGGCGTGCCCGACGGCACCGTGAAGGCCCGCCTGTCCCGCGGCCGGCGAGCGCTCGCCAACCTGCTCGAGGCGACACCTTCGGAGGCGCACAATGTCTGACGGATTCGAGAGCACGTTCGCGCCGCTGCGGGGGCAGCAGCCGCTGGCGCCGTTCGCGTCCCCCGAGGCGGTCCGCCGTCGCGGACGGCAGCGCTCGCAGCGCCAGGCGGTCGTCGCCGGCTTGGCCGTCGTCGCCGTGGCGGGGGCGGGGGCCGGCTCGGTCGCGAACCTCGGGCCGGGCGACGGCTCGCCAGCCCCCGGCGCCAGCCGAACGACCGTGGCGCCGAGGGGCACCGGGTCGCCGAGCGTGGCGCCGAGCCCGACGACCCCGGCAACGAGCGCCCCGCCGAGCCCGAACGGCAGCGGCAGGCCCGAACCCGGCGTGGCGGACCTGGGCACCCTCATGCTCCGGCCGGCGGATCTCGGGCCGGGTGCGTGGCGGAAGCAGTTGCCCAGCGAGCCGTTCTCCGGCGATACGTGGCGCTGGGCCGATCTGTGCGCGGCCTACCGCAGCTCCGACTACCAGTCGCTGCGCCGGCAGGCGGACCTCGACTTCACCGGGTACGCCAACGGCTCGGCCGGGTACGTCTACGAACACCTGCACCGGTATGCGGGCGGGTGGGGCCCGCGGGCGCTCGACGACGTACGTCACGTGCTGTCCACCTGCGCCGGCACGGCGACACCGTCGACTGCGCCCGGAAGTCCGGCGCCCCGCAGGTTCACCGTCGTGGGCACCGGCTTCGCCGGGGACGAGGCGCTGCTCGTCCGCGAGGAGCAGTGGTACTACGAGGGTGAGACGCTTGCCGCCGATCCGATCGTGACGCTCGTCGCGGTGGTCCGGGTCGGCGACCTGGTCGGCACCGTGATGTTCTCGCCCGATCGGGACGAGCCGTACGCGCGGATGGTCGCCACGGCGGCGGCGGGCCGGCTCGCGGCGGGGTAGCCGACGGCGGACGCGCGTGAACAGCTCGGGCCGGGCAAGGTGGCGGTGCGGCCGGTCAGATGCCGGAGAACCGACGGTCGAACGCCGGCGTGGCCAGTGTCGACGCGCGCCCCGGAGGACGCTCAAGAGGTCGCCGAGCACCTCGACGACCGCGATCATCTGCTCCTTCTTGACGGCAAGGGGGATGTCTCGACTGGCATGTGCTTGTGGCTTTCGGCGCGTTTGGCGTTCGGCTCAGGTTTCGGTGATCCAGTTGGCGAGAACGGCCGGGTCGCCGCAGGCTCGATCATGGGCGCAGCCAGAGCGCCGGCTCGCGCGTGAAGCGGCCGGTGGCAGTGTCGCGCAGCAGCGCGATGCCGTCGACAGTCACGGGTTCGTCGGACTCGCCGCGCTCGCCCTTCATCCCATCCGGAGCGCCGCCTTGCAGCGCAGTGGCCGAATGGTGCGCGTCGCCGCTCATTCGTCCGGGGGCCGCGGGGACCGGCCGCAGCAGGTGGCGAGTGGGGAACCCTCGAAGTTTGGTCTGGTGTACGGCGCAGCTCACCTCGATGTTGTCGCCGGCGGTGAGTCGGGGTAGTCGGCTGGCGCGTGGACCCAGCACCACCGGCTCGACCGTGGCGCCGTCCTTGCCCGTTATGGTCACCCGTCCGCTCGCGAGCGGCTCGACCCGCACCCCCTCGGCCTGGAGCCACTTCGCAAGAGCCAGTACGCAGTAGCGCTCCAGCGCCTGGTCGGTCGGCTCGCCGTTCGGATGGAGATCGGCTGGCTGCACCACGACCTGGGTCCATATCCGTGGGGGCGCCTCCGGCGACGCGGGACGATTCCCGGCCGCCGCCGCTTCCGAGCGGACGAGCAGCCGCTCGACGCTCTCCGCCGTGCAGCACGCCGAAAGTTCCAACTCGTTGAGAAGATCGAGAAGTTGCCGAGCGTACTGGGCAGGTACGGCGCCGGCGGATTCGGCGGCGCCCCGGGTCTCGCCGATCTGGCGCTTCTGCCATCTGTGCAAGTGCCTGTCGAACTCCAATGCCTGGTCGCGCTGAAAGCCGAGCCACTGCATAGCCCGCACGAACTCGCTGTCCGGCACGAGGCTCTTCGGGCGGTTCTGCCGACCCACCTTCTCGATGAACGAGTCCGGCCACTGGATGCAGAACCGGTAGAGGCAGATGAGCCGGGGCAGCACGTAATCATGTAGTTGGCGAGGACGTTCGGTGAGTAGCAGGCCGTGAATTCCCCAGTGCTCGATTCGCCGGGCCAGTGCCTTGATGTCGGAACGGACGCGGTCCTGCCGCCGCACCCCCATCGGAGCCGCCCGATCCCACAGGTCGGCGAAGCGTCCGGCCAGGGCGTCATCGAGCTCCGCCCAACGCTGCCGGTTGTCCCGCGCGTCCTCCGGTGTGGCTGGCTGGCGCCGCGCGCGCCCAAGGAAATCCTCGAGACTGTCGGTCGAGGCGTCCCTCAGGAAGTGCCACACCCCATGGCCGTTGCGCATGACGAGCCGGCCGCGTGACCCGTCATAGAGCCGGCGAAACTGCCGCGAGCTCAGCCGACCAGAGGACCTGAACCTGGCCCAGACATACAGCGCTACGCCGAGCACGGCGACCCCGCAGGCAAGGCTGAACAGGGCCGCCTCGTTGGCGTGCCGGGACAGCAACCCCAGGGCCTGGTCATGTAGCCAGCGCAGCCAGTTGGCATCCGCTGGCGCGCCGGGGGTTGGCGCGATGTCCCGCGGGGTCTTCATGTCCGTCGTGGCGTCGAGCACCGTCACCAGGCTGACGAGTCCAACCGCGAGGCTGATCACCACGCCACCCTTTTGGATCACGTCCGCCTCGCGGACCCGCCGCTCGTCGAAGGCGGAGGTGATCGCGGCCACGAGGTCGTCGTACCGAGACTTGACCCAGGAGGACTGTTCGACGATTTCCGCGCCGTGCTGGCGTACCCGGGCGAACAGCCCGGTCTCGGTGATCGCTCCGCGCAGTCCGAGCACACTCCGCCCGTGCAACTCGGTGAGTTTCGCGTCGAAGTCGTCCTGCAACCGCTCGGCCGCCGCGTCGATGCTGGCACTGGAGGCCCGCGTCAGCGCGCGCAGGTGGCCGAGGTCGGCTACCCCTTGGAGCAGGATCTGGTGCAGCAACTGCACGGCGCGGTGCGCTTCGTTGAGCGCTCGACCGCGTCGCATCGGCAGGTGGGTCGAGAGCGCGTCCCAGAGAAACGCGCCGCGCTCCGCCATCGCGGTGTAGACCTGAAGATGGTTTTTCCAGATTTCCAGGTCACGCTCCACCGTGTACAGCTCACTACCGCTGGTCGCCTCGAGTTCACTGAGGGCGATGACGATCCCCGCCGCATCCTCCTCCTGACGGCGGATCGCGGCTGCCTGCCGGTCCGGGTCCCGCTGGCCGTCGGCGTCACGGGCCGGGTAGCCATTGCGGGACGGCAGGATCAGGTAGTGCGGGGTGTAGGTCTCGCCCTCGCGCCGAAACCGGCGCAGCACCATGAAGTCACCGTTGAGCACGGCGCGGCTCACCACGGAGTCCCGAGCGGTGCCGGTCAGTAGCAGCTCGCGCGCGAGCCGATCACCGACCCGCTCGCTCCGCTGCAGATAGCGGTAGGCGTCGCTGCGCAGAGACGCCGGGACGGCCACCCAGAACGTCGGGAAGTCGTACTGCCAATCGAAGATCCGGAACTGGACCGGCAGGAGTTGCGCGGCGAGCAACCGCTGCAGGCTCTCGCCGACCCGCAGCAAATAGCTGCGGTAGGCGGGTACCTGCTCGGCCGGGATTCGCACGTCCTGCGCGTCGTTCACCGCCGGGAACAGCAGCTCCTCAGGGACGTGCCGACGGCTACGGGGCAGCGACGTCCAAACCGAGATGCTGGCTCGGCACAGCGGCCGCTCCACAAGGTAGGAAAAGGAAATGTCGACCACCGCATACACCGGCAGGTCCGGATCCGCCGGATTGCACAGTGACCGCAACCGTCGCGGTTCCAGGAAGATCTGATGCCGCAGCTCGGCTAGCTGACGCCAGGCCTGTCGATCCTTGTCCAACGCGGCCAGGCACCCCTGCCGCACCTCGTCTACCAGCTCGGTCATGAGTGACCGGCCCGCTTCACTGTCGGCACGTTTGTAGTCGACAGCATCGTCTCCATGGTGGACCCGTCCCAGCCAGGCCGTGCCGTCCAGCACCCCTTCCGGTCGGAGCAGGGCGTCGAGCAGGCGACGATGCGCGGCGAATTCCACACCGCCTGGTTCGGTTGTGAGACCGTCCGGAATGCAGTCCGGATCCCGCCGAAGCAGCTCCACCTCAGGGATGCGCCAGGCCGAGGTACGAACCATGATCAGGCGGTTGAGCGCACCGTCCCGCTCGCGGCCCGTCCGCGGCTTCGAGCCTTCCTGCCGCCGCGAGCCGCCGCCCCCGCCCCCAGAGGCCTCCGCCGCCACGAGGTGGGACGCGGCCGCCGGTGTGCCCGCTGGCGCCGGCTCGGGTGCCGGCGGTGACGACGAGACCTCGCCCAGCAACACCGGATCAGTGGGGGCAGCTTGGGCCGGCTCGACGATTTCCCCTTGCTGGTGAGGCATTCCCACGTCACCCTCCGCATCGTCAGCTGCCCCCACGGTAAGCGGCTGCACCGACGCCGACGAGATCCGCTCGGACGACTGCTGGGGGACCTTCCGGCGGCGCGTGCACGACCGATCTCGCGAACAGCCGGGCAGAGACCCGACGGCGACCTGCAAGGCCGCAGTCGCGGCGGTAGCACCAGCCAACGGCTCGGAAAACGGGTGGGCGATAGTGTCATCGCCGTGAGCGTGCTCGACCGCCGCGCCCTCAACCGGGCGCTTCTAGCTCGCCAGCTCCTGCTGCAGCGGCACGACATGCCGGTCGCTGACGCCCTTGAGCACTTGGTGGGGTTGCAGGCGCAGGAACCCCTGGAGCCGTACGTCGGGTTGTGGAGCCGCCTGGCGGGCTTCCAGCCGCCGGCGCTGGCCGAGCTGCTGCTGAACCGCCGGGCGGTCCGCACACTGCTGATGCGCCGCACCCTTCACTTGGTGACCGCACGCGACTGCCTCGCGCTGCGGCCCGTCCACCAGGCAATGCTGGTCGCACGCATGTGGTCGACGCTGCGCCGGGTGCTGCCCGGCGTCGACCTCGACGACCTGGCGAGACTCGGCCGGCCGCTGTTCGAGGAACGGCCGCGCATGCTGACCGAGGCCGCACGCGCAATCGCCGACCGCTGGCCGGGGGTGGAACCGCGCTCGCTGGGTGACGCGCTCAGCACGCTCGTGCCGCTCGTGCAGGTGCCGCCCCGCGGTGTCTGGGGCGAGCGCGGCGCCGCGTACAACACCACAATCGAGACGTGGCTGGGCCGCCCGCTGGAGCCGCAGTCGCCGGCCACCCTCGACGCGCTGGTCCTGCGCTACCTCGCCGCCTACGGCCCGGCGGCCAGCGCTGACATCCGCGCCTGGTCCGGCCTGAGCGGGCTGCGGGAGTCCGTCCAACGGTTGCGACCGTCGTTGCGGACGTTCCGCGACGAGCGCGGCCGCGAGTTGCTCGACGTTCCCGACGGCGCGCTGCCCGACCCGGAAACCCCGGTGCCGCCGCGTTTCCTGCCGGCTTTCGACAACGCGGTGCTCGGCTACGACGACCGCAGCCGCGTCATCGACCCCGAACATCGCGGTCTGAGTGTCACGGGTGCCCGCTTCCTGCTGGTCGACGGCCGGGTCGCGGGCACCTGGGCGGTCACGGTCGACGACGACGCGACGACGTTGCAGATCACGCCGCTGCGCGCGCTCGCGAAGCACGAACGCGACGCCGTCGTCGCCGAGGGCGAGAGTCTGCTGACCATGTTCCAGCCCGAGCCACAACGCGCCAACCACGTCACGATCGCCGACGCTTGACGCAAGGTGTGGGCGCCGTAGCAGGGGTGCGGAACTCTCCGCCCTGAACGTCGAAGCCAGCCAGGTCAAGCCCGGTTTCGAGGTGCCGGATGACCCCATGGGGCGAAGGTGTCGTGGTGCGGCGACTACTCGCCGACCTCAGGCTGCGCGTGGCTCTACTTCTATGTGCAGAACGGCCACGCGTACGTCGCGGAACCAGGCAACACGATCGAGCCGGTGAGCGACGGCACCGCCCTTCACGCTAGGCCAATCTCGACCACCGAGCACGATGAGAACGCCGAAACAAAACGGGAACGAGGGACGAACCCAGGCACCTAATCAGGTCACCACGCGGGCCCGTGCACGTGTCGAGAACGGTGTCCCCGCCTGCCGGGTCGACGGATCAACTTCAGGGCACGGAGCCGGTTCAAACTCGGGTCAGGCGCGACCGGTAGGGCCACCTCCCCAGAATGTCGAGTCCCACCTGACGCTTCTATGGCTCGTCAAGTGGGTCTGTCAAGAAAACGGTGTAACACGGGTTGTTGAGGACTACTTGCGGGCTGCGGCGAGTCGGCCTTCGAAGGCCATCTCGAAGGCGTTCA
>NZ_JBEXLR010000148.1:0-11418 GCF_040610095.1 Micromonospora sp. NPDC004540 | reverse complement strand
CCGCCGACCAGGACCCGGCCGCCCCCCCCCCGGGGCGGGGGCCGGGGCCGGGTTGGCGCGGGCGGCGCGGAACGCGGCGAGCGCCTGCTCCTCGCCGCTCAGCTCGCCCGGGTTGCCCGGGGCGGCCGCCGCGGCGAGCAGGTGCGCCAGCGGGTCGGCCGCCCGCTCCGGTGGTGTCCCGGCGCGGGCCGCGTCGAGGCGGCGCTCCGACTCCGCCCGGTCGGCAGGCCCGTCGGACCGGCGAAAGCTCATCCCGTTTCCCTCCACGTCAACCGTCCGCCGGCTCGGCCTTGGGCGCCTGCGGCGCCTGCCGTCCCCGGCCGGTACGGGGGCGGGGCGGGGTCGCTCCACCGGCCCGGTCCGACGACTGGTCCGGGTCGGCGCGCTCCAGCATCGCGGCCAGGCGGCGCAGCCCCCGGTGGGCGGCGGTGCGCACGGCGCCGGCCCGCCGGCCGAGGACCCGTCCGGCGGTCTCCGCGTCGAGCCCGATCACGGCGCGCAGCAGCACCGCCTCCGCCTCGCGGGGCGGCAGGCTGGCGATCAGCGCCAGGGCGCTCTCGGTGCCGATGGTCTCGCCGGCCCGCTCGGCGGTGTCGGCGTCCCCGGCCAGTTCGCTGAGCGCCTGCACGGGCACCGGCAGGGCGGGCCGCCGCCGCTGCCGGCGCAGATGATCCATGGCCCGGTTGCGGGCGATGGTGACCGTCCAGGCCCGGAACTCGCCGCCGGTGAAGCTGGGCAGGTCGCGGGAGATCTGGAGCCACGCCTCCGAGGCCACGTCCTCGGCGTCGGCGCCGACCAGGGCGGTGAGATAGCGCAGCAGGCCGGGCTGGAGGCTGCGGTAGAGGTGGCGGAACGCCTCCTCGTCGCCGGCCTGCGCGGCGGCGACCGCCTCGTTCAGCTCACCGGTCATGGATCCGCCGTTCCCGCCGTGCCGACTTCCCGGACCGGCGCCCGCCGGTGTCGGCGTCCCCGACGCCCGCCGGCTCGGACGACCGGAGCCCCACCCGCACCTTCAGCCCCCCCGACCTCATCGGGCGCCGGCACGGAAGGCGCGGGCGCGCGTCTGGACGCCGCCGGGAACGGCCGTCGGCGGACATACCGTACCGGCGTCACGGGGCGGGCGGGAGAGGGGCCGACGCTAGGAGCGGGCGACTGGTTCGACAAGGAGCCAGCCACCGGAGAAAGAGTGAGAATTGTCTACGGTGAGCCACGGCGCGTCGGCGTAACGAACGCCACCCGGATTTCGCTGCGAGGCGATGAACAGGGACAAAACACCAGGCCAGAACTCGGACACCGGAACCCTCGGACACATTTTCCTGGCCGATCGTACGCGAGTCGTCACCGTCAGCCAATCGGCGAAGGAACGCCTGACCGTTCGGCCGAACCCGGGCAGGCCGCCCGCCGGTCGTGACGGGAGAGATCGCGGGAAATACTTCGGGGCCACTCTGGGTACGGTATTGACGTGTTGTCTTCAGACGTCGTACTCAGCGGGCGCTACCGCCTGGATGACCGTGTCGCCACCGGCGGCATGGGCGACGTCTGGCGTGCCACGGACCTGGTGCTCGGCCGCCCGGTCGCGGTGAAGGTCCTGCTGCCCGCGCTGGTCTCCGACCCCGACTTCATCGCCCGCTTCCGGGCCGAGGCGCGGATCATGGCGTCGCTGCGCCACCCGGGCGTGGTCCAGGTCTTCGACTGCGGCGAGGACGAGCTGCCCGACGGCAGCCGGGCCGACTACCTGGTCATGGAGTTCGTGGCGGGCGAGCCGCTCTCCCGCCGGATCGAGGCGGCCGGGCAGCTGGAGGTCGGCGAGACCATGTCGATCGTGGCGCAGGTGGCCCAGGCGCTGCACGCCGCGCACACCCGGGGCATCGTCCACCGCGACGTCAAGCCGAGCAACCTGCTCGTGCAGGACGACGGCACCGTGGTGCTGGTCGATTTCGGCGTGGCCCGGTCGACCAACGTCACCAGCATCACCAGCACGAACGCGGTGCCCGGCACCGCCCTCTACATGGCCCCCGAGCAGGCCGCCGGGCGTCCGGTCTCCGGCGCCACCGACGTCTACGCGCTCGGCGCGGTCGCCTACTGCTGCCTCACCGGCAGCCCGCCGTTCACCGGCGACAACCCGCTCCAGGTGGCGGTCCGGCACCTCGACGACGAGCCGCCGGAGCTGCCGGTGGAGATTCCGTACCAGGTCCGCGACCTGGTGGCCCGGGCCCTGGCCAAGGACCCGGCGGAGCGCTTCCCCACCGCCGCGGCGATGGCCGAGGCGGCCCGCGCGGCCGGCTCCGAGGCGCCCACCGCGATGGTGCCGGTGACCCTGCGCGGCGCGACCGAGTCGAGCCGCGCCCGCGACGACCGGACCGCCGCGGTGCCGGGCGCTGTGGTGGCCCCGGCCCGCCGGGCGCGTCGGCGCGGCACGCTGGTCGGCGCGGCGGCCGTGGTGCTGGTGGCGCTGACCGCGCTGGGTGCCGCCCTGGGCGCGGCGAGGAACGCCGACGCGCCGGCCACCCGGATCGACTCGACGGCGCCGGCGGTTGCTCCGAGCAACTCCGTGGCGGACGCCGCGGTCACCGAGGCGCCGCCGACGGACGCGGGCGGCCACAGCTACCGGCCGGTGGGCCCGACCGGCCGGCCCTCCGCCTCGGCCTCGGCGACGCCGAGCCCCTCCGGGAGCGGGTCGGCCGAGCCGACCCCGTCGAGCGTCCCGTCGACCGCGCCGACCGCGCCGAGCACGGCGCCGACCACCACCTCGCCGCCGGTGGAGACCACCGCGCCGACCGAGACCACGACGACCACGACCGCCCCCGCCGACGGGGGCGGGGGCGACGGGGGCGGGGTTCAGCCCGCGTCCGACCGCTGACCCGCGGCATCCGGAACCTGGTCGAGCCGGCCCCGCGGCTGTCGCGGGACCGGCTCGACGTGTCTTCGACGCCCGGCGGTCACTCCGCCCCGAGGGACGCCACGATCGGCCGGGACAGCGCCCGCCGCGCCGGCAGGACCGAGGCGGCCAGCGCGGCGGCCACCGCCACCGCGACGATGAGGCCGAGCCGCCCCCAGGGCAGCACCAGCGTGAAGTCACCGCCGATCCGGGCCACCACGGCCATCCCGCCGGCGGCCACCCCGGTGCCCAGCGCGATGCCGAGCAGCGTGCCCACCAGCGCGGTGAGCACCGCCTCGACGGCGAGCACCGCCCGCATCCCGCCGCGGCTCAGCCCGACCGCGCGCAACACCGCGTTCTCCCGGGTCCGCTCCACCACCGAGAGGGTGAGCGTGTTCGCCACGCCGACCAGCGCGATCACCACGGCCAGGCCGAGCAGCGCGGTGACGAGGCCGAGCACCAGGTCCACGGTGCCGGTGAGCATCTTCTTGTAGGCGGCCTGGTCGAGCAGGTTGACCGTCGGATAGCGGGTGAGCACCGACTCGACGGCGGCGCGGGCGACGTCGGTAGAGACCCCGTCGGCCGGGTCCACCTCGGCGAGGTAGCCGCGCTCGGCCGGGAAGAGGCGGGCGAAGTCGGCGTCGACGACGTCCACCACGTGTCCGGCGGGCACCGGGCTGCCGGCCAGGGCGGGGTTGTCGTCGGCCACCACGGCGGCCACCCGGAACGACCGGCCGGCGAGCGGGACGGTGCTGCCGACCGACCAGCCGCGGGCGGCGGCCAGCTCGCGGTGCACCAGCACCGCCCCCGGGCCGAGGGCGGCCGGGTCGCCGGCGTCCACCGCGGACAGCGCGCGCCGGACCAGCGCCGGGTGGGCGGCCCGCACCTCGATCCCGTCGACCACCCGGCTGCGCTGCTCGTGCACCACACCCAGCTCCGGCCGAGCGGCCAGTTCCCCGGCCAGCGGCGCCGGCAGGTCCCCGCCGATGCCGGTGACCAGGAAGTCCACCCCGATCCGCGCGTCCACGGCGCGTTCGATGCCGGCCTTCGCGCTGCCCGCGCCAACCACGAACGCCGAGACCAGCCCGATCCCGATGACCATGGCGGTGGCGGTGGCCGCCACCCGGCGCGGGTTGCGCACGGCGTTCGCCACGGCCAGCCCGGCCGGGACGCCGAGCAGCCGGCGCGCGGGCAGGCCGAGCACCCGGACCAGCGCCGGCACCAGCACCGGGCCGAACAGCACGATGCCCAGGAAGGCCAGCAGCCCACCCGCGGCGACCAGCGGCACCTGGCCGGTGGCGCCGGCCCCGACCAGGGCGGCCACCCCGGCGGCGAGGACCAACGCGCCGGCCGCCAGCCGGACCCGGCCGGCCCGCCGGGCAGGCCCCACGGCGGCGTCGGTCAGCGCGGCCACCGGCGCGACCCGGGTGCCCTGCCAGGCCGGCACGGCGGCGGACCCCACGGTCAGCAGCGTGCCGAGGCCGAGGGCGAGCAGCACCGTACGGGCCGTGACGGTGATCGTGCCGTCGACCGGCGCGCCCAGGGTGGCCACCAGCGCGCCGAGCCCCGCGGCCAGCCCCACCCCGGCCAGCACTCCGGCCGCCGAGGCGAGCAGCCCGGTCAGCGCCGCCTCGCCGAGGGTGGCCCGGTAGACCTGCCCCCGGGTGGCGCCGACCAGCCGCAGCAGCGCGGTCCGCCGGGACCGCTGGGCGAGCACGATGGCGAAGGTGTTGGCGATCACGAAGCCGGCCACCACCACCGCCACGGCGGCGAAGGTGCCCAGGAACAGCTCGAACTGCCGCCGGTCGCGGACCGCGTCCGCGACGCCTTCGTCGAGGATCGCCGCGCGGTCGCGGACCACGACGTCCGGCCCGACCGCCGCGCGGACCCGGTCGGCGAGCGCCGCCCGGTCCACGCCGGGCCGCGCGGCCACCATGATCCGGCCGTAGCCGCGCTCCCCGCTCACGGCCAGCGCGTCCGGGCCGGCCAGGCCGATGAATGGGCCGCCGACGTCCCGCGAGCTGCCGGCCACGTCGACCGTGCCGACCAGGGTGTACGCCCGGGCCGGGCCGCCGTTCCCGCCGACCCGCACCGGGCTGCCCAGGGCGAAGTGCTGGTCGGCGACGGTCTCCTCGTCGAGCGCCAGCTCGCCGGCCCGCTGCGGCAGCCGTCCGGCGACCACGTCGTAGGACTGGAGGGCCGGGTCGGTGGGGATCGCGGCGAGCACGGCGTAGCCGAGCACCGGCCGCCCGTCGGCGCCCACCACCCCGGCGGTGCCGGTCAGCTCGCCCTCGGCGGCGGCCACCCCGTCGACCGCGTGCACCCGGTCGACCAGGGCCGGCGGCAGCGGCGTGGCGCCGGCGTACGCGGCCAGGTCGGTGTGCCGGTCGAAGGCGGCGGCCCGCTCGTACGCTCCGGCGCGCATGCCGTCGGTGAACATCAGCGTGCCGGCGACGAAGGCGACGCCCAGGACGATCGCCAGCGAGGACAGCAGCAGGCGCAGCCCGTCGGCGCGGACCTGGCGCAGGGTCAGGCGCAGCATCCCGGTCACCGCCCCGCCAGCGGCGCGCCGGCCTCGAGCCGGGTGAGCGCGTCGAGGACCTGGCCGGCCGTCGGCGCGTGCAGCTCGTCGACCAGCCGCCCGTCGGCGAGGAACACCACCCGGTCGGCGTGGGCGGCGGCCTTCGGGTCGTGGGTCACCATGACCACGGTCTGGCCGAGCGTGTCCACCGCCTCGCGGAGCAGCCGCAGCACCTCCGCGCCGGAACGGGAGTCCAGGTTGCCGGTGGGCTCGTCGGCGAAGATCACCCACGGTCGGGTGACCAGCGCCCGGGCCACGGCGACCCGCTGCTGCTGGCCACCGGAGAGCTCGGCGGGCCGGTGCCCGAGGCGGTCGGTGAGGCCCACCGCGGCGACCACCCGCCGCAGCCAGTCCGCGTCGGGTCGCCGGCCGGCGATGGCCAGCGGCAGCACGATGTTCTCCTCGGCGGTGAGGGTGGGCAGCAGGTTGAACTTCTGGAAGACGAAGCCGATCCGGTCCCGGCGCAGCCGGGTCAGCCGGCGATCGTCGAGGCGGGCGAGGTCGGCGTCGCCGATGCGCACCGTGCCGGCCGAGGGCCGGTCCAGGCCGGCGAGGCAGTGCAGCAGGGTGGACTTGCCGGAGCCGGACGGGCCCATCACGGCGGTGAACCGGGCGGCGGCCAGGTCCAGGTCGACGCCGTCGAGGGCGACGACCCGGGACAGCCCGGCGCCGTACTCCCTGCGCAGCTCACGGGCGGTGACGGCGACGCCGGTGGTCGGGGTTGCGGACAACGTGGTGCTCCTGTCGGGCAGGGTCATCTGACCTCTCCGACGCTATGTGCGGCACCCCGCAGATGATCTCCACCTGCGCGCTCGACCTCGGTACGCCGGTGGTCGCCCCCGACCGGGTCGACCCGTACGACTCAGGTCGTACGCCGGGTCAGCCGCCCGGGGTGACCAGTCCGCTCTCGTAGGCCAGCACCACGGCCTGGACCCGGTCGCGGAGCTGGAGCTTGGCCAGGATCCGGCCGACGTGGGTCTTCACCGTCGCCTCGGCGACGTGCACCCGGGTGGCGATCTCGGCGTTGGAGAGCCCCTGTGCGACGAGCAGCAGCACCTCCCGCTCGCGCTCGGTGAGCTGGGCCAGCCGCGGGTCCTCGGTGGGGGCCGGCCCGAGCTGGCCGGCGAACCGGTCCAGCAGCCGCCGGGTGATCGACGGGGCCACCACCGAGTCGCCCTCGGCGACCACCCGGATCGCGGCGAGCAGCTCCTCCGGCGGGACGTTCTTGAGCAGGAAGCCGCTGGCCCCGGCGCGCAGCGCGGCGAACGCGTCGGCCTCGGTGTCGAAGGTGGTCAGCACCAGCACCCGGGGCCGGCCGCCAGCCGGCCCGGCGCAGATCCGTCTCGTCGCCTCCACGCCGTCCATGGTCGGCATCCGCAGGTCCATCACCACCACGTCGGCCTCGACCCGGGCCAGCACCCGCAGCGCGTCCGCGCCGTCGATCGCCTCGCCGACCACCGCGAGGTCGGGTTGGGAGTCGAGCACCATCCGGAACCCGGCGCGCACCAGCGCCTGGTCGTCCACGATCACCACCCGGACGGTCATGCCGCCGCCTTCCCTTCCTCGCTGCCCGGCGCCGACGGTAGCGGCAGCCGCGCCTCGACCCGCCAGCCCCCGCCCAGCGTCGGGCCGGCGGCGAGGCTGCCGTCGTACACCCCGACCCGCTCGCGCATGCCGACCAGGCCGTGCCCGCCGGACGGCGCCGGCCGGACCACCGGACGGCCGTGCCCGTCGTCGACCGCCCGGACCACGACGGCGTCCGCGGACCAGTCGAGGCGCAGCTCGACAGCCGCGCCCACCCCGGCGTGCTTCAGCGCGTTGGTGAGGCTCTCCTGCACCACCCGGTAGACGGTCAGCTCCAGGCCGGGCGGCAGGGCGGCCGGCGTGCCGATGGCGGTGTCGGTGATCCGCAGGCCGGCGGCGCGGAAGCGGTCCAGCAGGTCGGGCAGCTCGACCAGGGCCGGCCGGCGGTGCGCCGGCTCGGCGTCGAGGGCGCCGTCGGGCTCGGCCGCCGGCTCCGGCCGGCTCGGTTCCCGGAGTACGCCGACGAGGCGCCGCATCTCCTCCAGCGCCTGCCGGCCGGTGTCCGCCACCACCTTGGCCGCCTCCCGGGCCGTGGTCGGGTCCCGGTCGATGGTGAACCGCACCCCGTCGGCCTGCACGATCATCACGGCCATGCTGTGCGCGACCACGTCGTGCAGCTCGCGGGCGATCCGGGTGCGCTCCTCGGCGACCGCCGCCCGGGACTCGGCCTCCCGCTCGCGTTCCAGGGTGGCGGCCCGCTCCTCCAGGGTCAGCACGTAGAGCCGGCGGGTCCGCACGTTCAGCCCGACCAGCCAGACCGCGCCGGTGACCAGGCCGTAGTAGAGCGCGCCGGCCCACCAGGGCGCCGGGCCGGGCATCTGGACGGCGGCGAGCAGCACGCCGATCGCGGCGACGATCCCGGCCAGGATGCCGTCGCGCAGCCGGTCGGCGTACTTGACCACGCTGTAGAGGGCGATGAGCACGCCGACGTCGTAGGCCAGCGGGCCCCAGCCGACGACCACCTGGAGCAACGCGAGCACGGCCACCCCGGCCGCCACCGCCGACGGATGGACCCGCCGGAACAGCAGGACCACCGCCATCACCAGGCCGACGGACGTGGACGCGACGCCGCCGTTCTCGGCGAAAATCCCGAGGACGGCGAAGAACGCCACCAACCCGGAGACGGCGACGTCGAACGCGACGCTGCGCAGCGGGCGGCCGAAGAGGATGCGGTCCACGGTCACCCAGCGTACGGGTCACCGCGCACGTCGATGCCGACCCCGTCACGAGGGCGGATCGGCGATCCGGCGGCTCAGGGGGCGATCAGCTCGCGGAGGCGGGCGATCTCGGCGGACTGCTCGCTGGCGACCGCGTTGGCGAACTCCTGGAGGGTCTGGTCCGCGCCCACCTTGAGCAGGTCGGTGGACATGACCACCGCGCCCTCGTGGTGCGCGGTCATCATCCGCACGAAGAGGCGGTCGAACTCGGCGCCCCGGGTGGCGGCGAGTTCCCGCATCGCCTCGGCGGACTGCATCCCGCGCATCGTGCCGTGGTCGTGCCCGGGGACCTCGGCGGGCAGGTCGCGCGCGCCGAGCCAGCCGCGCAGCACCCCGATCTCCGGCCCCTGGGCGGCCCGGATCCGGTCGGCGACGGCGCGTACCCGGGGATCGGCGGCCCGGTCGGGGGCGAGGTTGGCCATCGCCACGGCCTGCTGGTGGTGCGGGATCATCATCCGGACGTACCAGACGTCGAGGCCGTTGTAGCGGGGCGGCGCGGCGTCCCGGACCTCCTGGGCGGCGCGGGTGGCCGCCGGTTCCCCGGGCCGGCCGGGCACGACGACCGACGGACCGTTCGGGGTGGGCGACGTGCTGACCGCGGTCGTCCGGGCGACCGCCGGCCGGTCGGCCCGACGCGCCGACAGTGCGAGGCCGAGGGCGACCACGAGCACGGCCGCCAGTGTGACGGCGGCCCAGACTCGTCCCTGCCGGCCGGTCATACGCCGCTCCCTCCGGTCGAGGTGCCAGCGATCCTATCCATAGACGACCGACCCCAGATGTGACTCAGGTCACATAGATGCACGTCGTGTGCCGGTAAGGTGTGGGGATCATCATCCCCCTTTCGAAGGGTGTTGCCGATGATCGATTTCCGCACGTCGCGCAGCCGTCCATTCCGGATCGTCAGCCTGGCCGCAGCCGCTCTCCTCGTCGCCGGCGTGGCCTCCGCCCCACCCAGCAGCGCTCAGGAAGCGCCCGACTCCGTTGCCGCGCCGGCCGCCGCGCCCGGCACCGGGCTGCCCGTCGACGCGATCGCCAGCAGCCCGAACGTCCGCCAGATCGCCAACCTGCCGCCGCGCGCGCCGTTCGACACGTCGTCGGCGCTCGGCACCGACATGGCCTTCCAGGGCCACTACGCCTTCGTCGGCAACTACAACGGCTTCGTCATCTACGACATCGCCCGGCCGAGTGCGCCGTCCATCGTGTCCCAGGTGCTCTGCCCGGGCTCGCAGAACGACGTCTCCGTCCACGGCAACCTGCTCTTCCTCTCCACCGACTCGTCCCGTAGCGACGACTCGTGCGCCAGCACCTCGCAGTCGGCGACCGTCAAGGCGTCGTGGGAGGGCATCAAGATCTTCGACATCACCGACAAGACCGCCCCGCGCTACGTGAAGTCGATCGAGACCGACTGCGGCTCGCACACCCACACCCTCGTCCCGGGCCGGGACAGTGGCACGGTGTACCTGTACGTGTCGTCGTACAGCCCGTCGGCCGACCTCCCCGACTGCCAGCCGCCGCACGACTCCATCTCCATCGTCAAGGTGCCGACGGGCGCGCCGACCCAGGCGGCGGTGGTGGCGACCCCGAACCTCTTCCCGGACGGCGGGTACAAGGGTTCCAGCACCTCGGCGACCACCGGCTGCCACGACATCACCGCCTACCCGGAGCGGAATCTCGCCGCGGGGGCCTGCATGGGCGACGGCATCCTGATGGACATCGCGAACCGCGAGGCGCCCCGGGTGATCGACCGGGTGCGCGACACGAAGAAGTTCGCCTTCTGGCACTCGGCGACGTTCAACAACACCGGCACCAAGGTCGTCTTCACCGACGAGCTGGGCGGGGGCGGCGCGGCGACCTGCCTCAAGACCATCGACCGGGACAAGGGCGCCGACGCCATCTACGACATCACCGGTAGCGGAGACGACCGCTCCCTGGTCTTCCGCAGCTACTACAAGATCCCCCGGGTGAACGCCGACACCGAGAACTGCGTCGCCCACAACGGCTCGCTCGTCCCGGTGCCCGGCCGCGACATCATGGTCCAGGCGTGGTACCAGGGTGGCGTCTCGGTGTGGGACTTCACCGACTCGGCCCACCCGACCGAGATCGGCTGGTGGGAGCGGGGTCCGCTCTCGGCGACCCAGCTCCAGGTGGGCGGTTCCTGGTCCGCCTACTACTACAACGGCCACATCTACTCCAGCGACATCCGGAAGGGCCTGGACGTGCTGGAGATCAACGATCCGCGTACCGACAACCAGACCCGGTTGCAGGAGCTGAACGTGCAGACGCAGCCCGGCTACCAGAGCCGGTAGGACCGACGGTCGGCCCGGCCCCGCACATGACGGGGCCGGGCCGATCCGCGTCAGGACATGGGCAGCCGGTAGCCGCGCTCGCCGCCGCCCGCGGTGACCAGCCGCACCTCGCCGGTGCGCAGCCCGTACGTCACCGACCAGCGGGTGTGCGCCTGCCGCACGGCGTCGAGCAGGCGCAGCGCGGCCGGGGCGTCCACCGCGCCGCCGGCCCGGTCCAGCGCCTCGGCCAGCACCCCGTAGCGGTGGTCGTTGCGCAGGTCCCGGTCGGCCACCCCGACGGCCGGCACGTTGGTCAGCGCCTGCCAGGCGCCCCGGCCCTTCTCGACCCGCATCCGGCCGTCCACGAACTCGATCACGGCGGACGCCCCGGTGGCGTCGGCGATCAGGTAGTGCAGCGGCGGGCCGCCGTCGAAGTCCAGGTTGTAGCGCCCGAACACGGCGATCGCCTCGTCCACCGTGGCGGCCGAGTCCAGCACCAGGCGCAGGATGCGCACCGAGCCGACGGTGGGCCGGCCGGGCACCGGCTCCGCCGTCGCGCCGTCGTCGGCGGCCAGCCCCACGGCCAGGCCCCGCTCGTTCATCCCGTCGAAGGGCAGCAGCGGCGCGTTCAGCAGCCGGCGGTCGCCCGCCGGGTCGGCGGTGACCCCCAGGTAGGAGATGTCCACCAGGGAGATCGAGGCGTACCCGTCGGGCGGGTCGGTGCGCAGCACCAGCGCCGGATTCGCATCCCAGTCGAAGTTGCGGGCGAACATCGGCCGGCGCGACCCGGATGACCGGCTCGGCCTCCGCCATGACCTCCTTCGGGGTCCGGTAGTTGATGCCCAGGGTGGCCAGGTCGATCCGGTCGAGCCC
>NZ_JBEXLR010000147.1:0-11556 GCF_040610095.1 Micromonospora sp. NPDC004540 | reverse complement strand
CGGCGCGCAGAACTGGTCGGCGCAGGCCGACGGCACGCTGCGCAACCCGCAGTCCGGCAAGTGTCTCGACGTGGCGGGGAACAACTCCGCCGGCCCACCGGTCAGGGCAGGGTCCACCGCTGGTTCGCGGCGCCGGTGCAGGACCAGAGCTGCACCGGGGTGCTGTCGGCGGAGTTGTTCCCCGCCACGTCGAGACACTTGCCGGACTGCGGGTTGCGCAGCGTGCCGTCGGCCTGCGCCGACCAGTTCTGCGCGCCGGTGCCGTTGCAGGTCCAGAGCTGGATCTTCGTGCCGTCGGCCGAGCCGCCGCCGGACACGTCCAGGCACTTGCCCAGCGCCCTGACGGTCGAGTTCGGGGTCACCGTCCAGGTCTGCGCGGCGCTTCCGTTGCAGGTGTAGAGCTGCACCTGGGTGCCGTCCGCGGTGGCGCCGCCCCGCACGTCCAGGCACTTGCCGGCCAGGCCCCGGACCGGGCCGGCGCCGCTGCCGCCGCCCCCACCGCCGCGGACCAGGGTGAAGTCGTCGACGTCGAACAGCCCGGAGCCGGTGCCGGCGAAGGTCAGCCAGACGGTCTGACCGCCGGCCGGCACGCCGGTCAGCGCGGTGCTGACGTCGGCGAAGGTGGTCCAGCTGCCGGTGTTCGGCACCGCCACCTGACCGAGCACGGTCCCCGTCGCGGAGCCGGTGCGGAGCTGGAGCGTGCCGCCCGGGCCGCCGGAGACCACCCGGGCCCGCAGCGCGGTCACCCCGGTCAGGTCGAGCCCCTGGTACGCGGCCCAGTCGCCCGGGTCGACGTACCCCAGGGTCTGCCCGCCGTTGGCGCCGGCCTTGGCGAACGGGGTGACCCCGCTGGCGGAGCTGAACGCCTCGGCCTGCACCGTGGTGTTCCCGGCCGGCGGCGTGCCGCCCAGCTCCTTGATCCGGATGTTGCGGAACGAGACGTCGTCGCCGGTGCCGTGGTTCTGGATGCCGACGTGGCCGGCGAGCGACCGGGCCGGGTCGGTGTTGGTGAAGTCGTTGATCCGCACGCCGTTGAGGAAGACCTGGAGCCGCTCCCCCTCGACCAGCAGCTCGTAGGTGTTCCACTCGCCCGCCGGGTTGAGCGCCGCGTCCCGGGCCGGGAGGTCGGCGGACTTGAACGTGTAGACCGCGCCGGTGGTCCGGTCGGGGCTGTCGGTCGGGTCGATCTGGATCTCGTAGCCGTTGTTCACCGCCGACCAGGGGTCGCTCGACGGCGGGAAGCCGATGAAGACGCCGGAGTTGTCGTCACCGGCCAGCCGCCAGTCCAGCTTGAGCGAGTAGTTGGTGAACTGCGTGGCGCTGTACCAGTACAGGCCCATCCCGCCGACCGAGGTGAGGGTGGCGTCGGCGTTGCCGAAGCTGCCCGGCCCGGCCTGGGACCAGCCGGTGGTGGCGCCGTTGTAGAGCGCCGTGTAGCCGGTCTCGGGGCGGCAGTCGGCCTTGCTGCGGCCGGCCGCGTACCGGATGCCGCCGAGCAGGTGGGCACGGAACGCGGCCTCGGTGTAGGACGCCTGGGTGTGGCCGCCGCCGGTGTAGAAGGACCGGCCGCCCGCGTACGCCTTGCACCAGGCGTGCGGGTGGTCGCCGCCCATCGAGCCGCCCGAGTACGACGACTCGTCGAGGGTGGCCAGCACGTGCGCGGTGGACCGGGCGTTGGTGCGGTAGTTGTACCACTCGTCGGTGCGGTTCCAGGTCTGCGGCAGGTGGGCGGTGGCGGCGTGCCCCCGGTCCTCCACCTTCACGTTGGCCGGCTGGATCGCCGGGTGGGAGGCGAACCAGGCGCCGACCAGGTTGCCGTAGAACGGCCAGTCGTACTCGGTGTCGGCGGCGGCGTGCACGCCCACGTAGCCCCCGCCCCCGCCGATGTACGCCTCGAAGGCGGCCTGCTGGGTGGCGTTGAGCACGTCGCCGGTGGTGTTGAGGAAGACCACCGCCTCGAACCGGGCCAGGTTGGCGGTGGTGAACTGGGCCGCGTCCTCGGTGGCCGTGACGGTGAAGTTGTTCGCCGCGCCGAGGTCGCGGACGGCCTGGATGCCGGCCGGGATGGCGTCGTGCCGGAAGCCGGCGGTCTTGGAGAAGACCAGCACGTCGTAGGGGGCGTCGGCGGCGGCCGCCGGGGTGGCCGGGGTGGTGCAGGCGAGGGTGGTGAGGACGGCGATGGCCGCGCCGAGGGCGGTGCGGAGGAATCTCATGTCGCTCTCCAAGGTGTTCACGGCAGGGTCCACTTCTGGTTCGCCGCGCCGGTGCAGGTCCAGAGGTGCACGGGGGTGCTGTCGGCGGAGTTGTTGCCGGAGACGTCGAGGCACTTGCCGGACTGCGGGTTGCGCAGCGTGCCGTCGGCCTGGGCGGACCAGTTCTGCGCACCGGTGCCGTTGCACGTCCAGAGCTGGATCTTCGTCCCGTCGGCGGTCGCGCCGCCGGAGACGTCCAGGCACTTGCCGAGCGCCTTGACCGTCGAGTTCGGGGTCACGGTCCAACTCTGCGCCCCGGTGCCGTTGCAGGTGTAGAGCTGGATCTGGGTGCCGTCGGCGGTCGCGGCGTTGCGCACGTCGAGGCACTTGCCGGCCAGCCCGCGGACCGGTCCGGTGCGCGCGCCGGAGGTGGTGAGGGTGAACGCGTCCACGTCGTAGAGCGCGCCCGCGCCGCCCGCGAAGGTCAGATAGAGGGTGGTGGTCCCGGCGGGCGGGTTGGCGACCGCGCCGGTCACCGTGGTGAAGGTGTCCCACCCGCCGGTCACCGGCACGGTGGCCGAGCCGAGGACGGTGCCGGTCGCCGAGCCGGCCCGGACCTGGAGGGTGCCGCCCGCCCCGGCCGAGGAGACCCGGGCGCTGAACCCGGTGACGTTGCCGAGCTGGTAGGGCTCGAACGCGATCCAGTCCCCGTTGTGGATGTCACCGACGGTCCGGCCGCCCTCGGCGGTCGCCTTGTCGAAGGTGTTGATCCCGGCGGAGGTCTTGAAGTGCTCGGCCTGCCGGTGGCGGGGCTGGAGGGTGTGCTGGGTGTGCGTGGTCAGGCCGCCGGAGTCGGTGTACTCGGCGTCGAAGACCGCGAAGATGTTCGCCGCGTCGTCGTGCTCGCCGTCGACCGGGATGCTGATCGAGCCGGTGCAGCCGGTCGCCGAGGTGATCTGGTGGCCGTGCTGGTCGTGGCCGAGCACGTAGGTCATCTTGACCTTGCCGCAGTCGATCGTGCCGTCCTCCGGGTCGGTGACGGTGATCCGGAACGGCACGGTGTCACCGAAGGAGAAGAGCTGCCCGTTGCCCGGGCTGTTCACGGTGACCGTCGGCGCGGTGTTGCCCACCGTGATCACCACGCTGGCGGTGCCGGTGGCGCCCTGCGGGTCCCGGACGGTCAGCGTGGCGGTGTACCGGCCGTTGGCGGTGTAGGTGTGCGACGGGTTCGCCGCCGTCGAGGTGCCGCCGTCGCCGAACGCCCAGGCGTACGTGAGCGCCCCGCCCTCCGGGTCGGACGAGCCGGCCGAGGAGAAGGCGACGGCCAGCGGGGCCGCGCCGGAGGTCCGGTCGGCGGCGGCCCGGGCCACCGGGGCGCGGTTGCCGCCGCCGAGGTAGTCGAAGCGGTACAGCGCCGAGTTGGCGTCGCCGTTGAAGTATCCGGTGCCGTAGTCGAGCACGTAGTAGGCGCCGTCCGGCCCGAACGCCGAGTCCATCACCTGCTTGCCGGTCCACGGGAAGGCGTCGATGGTGCCGGGCGAGCCGTCGGCGTTGAGATGGATCGGCTTGATCCAGCCCCGGCCGAACTCGGTGGCGAAGAACTGCCCGTCGAAGGACTGCGGGAACTTCGTGGTGGACGGGTTGGCGGCGTCGTACCGGTAGACCGGCCCGGCCATCGGCGACTCGGAGCCGCCGCCGAACTCGGGCGGGCTGCCGGCGTCGCCGGCGTAGCGGATCCAGGCCGGCTTCGCGGCCGGCAGGGTGCTCTGGCCGGTGTTGCGGAACGAGTTGTTCGTCGGGCCGCTCGCGCAGGCGTACTTCGCGCCCGCGGTGCCGGTGGCGAAGTCCCACTCGGCGTACGTCTCGGCCGCCGTGTTGGTGCCCGTGCAGTACGGCCAGCCGTAGTTGCCCGGCCCGGTGACCCGGTCGAACTCGACCTGCCCGGACGGGCCGCGGGCCGAGCTGGTGCCGGCGTCCGGGCCGTAGTCGCCGACGTGCACGGCGCCGGTGGCCTTGTCGACGCTCATCCGGAACGGGTTGCGGAAGCCCATCGCGTAGATCTCCGGCCGGCTCCGCGCGGTGCCGGGCGGGAAGAGGTTGCCGGCCGGGACGGCGTACGACCCGTCGGCGTTCACCCTGATCCGCAGGATCTTGCCGCGCAGGTCGTTGGTGTTGCCGGCGCTGCGCTGCGCGTCGTACGCGGGGTTGCGCTCGGTCCGCTCGTCCAGCGGCGCGTAGCCACCGGAGTCGAACGGGTTGGTGTCGTCGCCGGTGGAGAGGTAGAGGTTGCCGGCGGCGTCGAAGTCGATGTCGCCGCCCACGTGGCAGCACATGCCCCGGTCGGCCGGCACGTCCAGCACGTCGACCTTGCTCGCCTGGTTGAGCGTGAAGTCGGCGTTGAGGTTGAACCGGGAGAGCCGGTTGACCCCTCGCCACGCGGAGAAGTCGGTGCCGGTGGCGGGGGCGTCGCCGGCCGGGGTGGACAGCGGGGGCGCGTAGTAGAGGTAGATCTGCCGGTTGCTCGCGAAGCCGGGGTCGACGCCGACGCCCTGGAGCCCCTCCTCGTCGTGGGTGTAGACCGGGAGGGTGCCGATCACGGTGGTGACGCCGGCGGCGTCGGTGCGCCGCAGCGTGCCGTTGCGGGCGGTGTGCAGGACCGAGCGGTCGGGCAGCACCGCGAGCGACATCGGCTCGCCGGTCTCGGCGACGCCGCGGGCGAGTTCCACCTGCTGGAAGTCGGTCGCCGGGATGGGGTGCGCGGACGCCGGGACGGGCGTCGCGGCCAGGCCGACCGCGCCGGCGGCCGCCGCGAGCAGCAGCGCCGAGCCGGCGGGGAGCCATCGTCGGGTGGGGGTGTGGTGGGGGCTGGACATGCCTCTGCTGTCCCTTCCTGACGCGCGCAGCCAGGATCGGGCGCGCGTCGCGCCGGATGCCGTGCGGGGTTGCTGCGGCGGGCCCGCCGGGTGAGGCTCGGTGGGCCGTGACCACCGGTGGTTGCGGCCGGCCGGCGGTCACCTCGACGAGGGTGCCGGTTGCGGGCGGTTCACCTCGGCGAAACAGCTCTGTGCTTGCGCACGACATTAAGACCTTTCGATCTGCCTGTCCATAGCTTCCGCTGGCTCCGGAACGACTTTCGTCGATGAGCGACAAAAGTCGGCGTCAGCGACGCCGGTCCACGGCCCGGGCCGCCAGGTCGGCCAGCGCTTCCCGGGCCGGTTCGGCCAGCGGCAGCCGGTCCAGCGTGGCCAGGGCCTCGTCGGCCCGGGACCGGATCATCCGCTCCACCGCCGCCCGGGCCCCCGAGGTCTCCACGATGCCGCGCACCTCGGCGGCGCCGGCCGCGTCCAGGGCCGGATCGCCGACCAGGGCCCGCAGCCGCGCCACCCCGGCCGGCCCGGCGGCGGTCCGGGCCAGCGCCAGCAGCACGGTCGGCTTCCCCTCCCGCAGGTCGTCCAGGTTGGACTTCCCGGTCACCGCCGGGTCGCCGAAGACGCCGAGCAGGTCGTCGCGGAGCTGGAAGGCGTCCCCGAGCGGATCGCCGAACCCGGCCAGCGCCGCCACCACGTCCGGGTCCGCCCCGGCCAGGGCGGCGCCCACCTGCACCGGGCGGGTCACCGTGTAGCGGGCCGTCTTCAACCGCACCACCGCGAGCGCGCTGGCCACCGAGCCGTCGCCGGCCGCGGCCACCACGTCGAGGTACTCCCCCGCGATCACCTCGGCCCGCATCCGGGCGAGCAGGGCGTGGCCCCGGCGCAGCCGCTCGGTGTCCAGCCCGCAGCCGTGGAACATCTGCCCGGACCAGGCGGCGCAGAGGTCGCCGCAGAGCAGGGCCGCCTGCCGGCCGTACGCGTCCGGGTCGCCGCGCCAGCCGGCCCCGGCGTGCCGGTCGGCGAAGACCCGGTGCACGGTGGGCCGGCCGCGCCGGCGGTCGCTGCGGTCCAGGATGTCGTCGTGGATCAGCGCGAAGGCGTGGAACAGCTCCAGCGCCGCCGCGGCCACCACGATCGGCGCGCCGTCCGGGCCGCCGAAGCCGCGCCAGCCCCAGTAGCAGAACAGCGGCCGCAGCCGCTTGCCGCCGGCCAGGACGAACCGGCGGAGCACGGCGTGCACCTCCCCCGTGCCGTCGTCCGGCCGACCCGGCCCCCGCTCGCGCAGGAACGCGGCGAGCGCGGCGTCGAAGCGGTCCCGTAGCAGGGCCGGGTCGGTCGGTGCGACGGTCACGGTCACGGCGCCTCCCGGGCCAGTCCGGCGAGCTGGAGCAGCAACGCCTTGACGTCGGTCGCGGCGACCCGGTCCCGGGCCGCGGCCGGGTCGGAGCAGAGCAGCACCGGCGCATCGGCCGCGTCGGCCGGGAGCCGGCCGTGCGAGCCACGGACCGCCCGGGCCCCGGCGTCCAGCCCCACCACGCTCATGAGGTAGCGCATCCCGAGCTTCTTGCGGGCCAGCGCCACCGCGGCCCGGCGCTTCGCCGCGCCCGGCGCGGCCGGGTCGAAGAAGAGTTCGGCCGGGTCGTAGCCGGGCTTGCGGTGGATCTCGACCAGCCGCGCGAAGTCGGGCGCCCGGGCGTCGTCCAGCCAGTAGTAGTAGGTGAACCAGGCGTCCGGCTCGGCCACCAGCACCAGCTCGCCGGAGCGCGGATGGTCCAGCCCGTACCCCGCCTGGCCGGCGCGGTCGAGCACCTCGGCCACCCCGGGCAGCGCCGCGCAGAGCTTCGCCACCGCGGGCACGTCGGCCGGGTCCTTCACGTAGACGTGCGCCACCTGGTGGTCGGCGACCGCGAAGGCCCGCGACGTCCAGGGGTCCAGGTACTCCATGCCGGCCTGCGTGTAGACCCGCAGCAGCCCTTCGGCGCGCAGCAGCCGGTTGACGTCCACCGGCCGGGAGACGTCGGTGATGCCGTACTCGGAGAGGGCCACCACCGTGGCGTCCCGCTCCCGGGCGGCGTCGAGCAGCGGCGCGAGCACCGCGTCCAGCTCGGCCGCCGCGGCGGCGGCCTGGGGCGAGGACGGGCCGAAGCGTTGCAGGTCGTAGTCGAGGTGCGGGACGTAGACCAGGGTCAGGTCGGGAGCGTGGTCGGCGAGGATCCGCTCGGCGGCCCGGCAGATCCAGCGCGACGAGGGCAGCCCGGCGCCCGGCCCCCAGTAGGTGAAGAGCGGGAAGGTGCCGAGCGCCCCGGTCAGCTCGTCGTGCAGCTCGGGCGGGTCGGTCCAGCAGTCCGGCTCCTTGCGCCCGTCGGCGTGGTAGACCGGGCGCGGGGTGACCGTCCAGTCCACGTCGGCGCCCATGGCGTACCACCAGCAGACGTTGGCGACCCGGTAGCCGGGCTCGACCCGGCGCGCCGCCTGCCACAGCTTCTCCCCGCCGACCAGCGCGTTGTGCTGCCGCCAGAGCAGCACCTCGCCGAGGTCGCGGAAGTACCAGCCGTTGCCGACGATCCCGTGCCCGGACGGGGGCTCGCCGGTGAGGAAGGTGGACTGCACCGAGCAGGTCACCGCGGGCAGCACGGTGCCCAGCTCGGCGGCGAAGCCGGCCTCGGCGACCGCGCGCAGCCGGGGCATGTGCGCCAGCAGCCGCGGGGTCAACCCGACCACGTCGAGCACCACCAGCCGCCGGCTCACCGGGTCACCCCGGCGGTCGTGGCCAGCCCCAGGCCGACCAGCTCGTCGCGGGCGAAGGCCAGCTCGGCGGCGATGCCCCCGGCCAGCTCCGCGTCGGTGCGCGGCCGCCGCGCCGCCGGCAGCACCCCCCAGGTGTACGTCTCGACGTCGAGGTGGTCGCAGCCGGCGGCCGGGCCGGCGTAGAGCGCCGCGAGGGCGGCCCGCAGCACCGGCACGGTGGAGCGCAGCGGCGGCTCGGGCGGGGCGTGCAACGGCACGTGGTAGTGCACCCGCCACGCCCCGGGCAGCCGCGCGTCGAGGGCGGCGTCCAGGTCGTCGGCCGCGTACGCCGGGTCGGCCGGGTCGGCGGCGCCGGCGCAGCCCGCGGCCCGGGTCTGGTGCAGGAAGCGCGGCTCGACCCAGCGGCGCAGCGCCCCGGCCGAGTTCCCCGGGTCGGGCGCCTCGACGGCGGCGGAGACCTGCACCTTGACGACCGGCAGCCCGGCGTCCCGCAGCCGCGCGAGCGCCTCGACCGGCTCCTCCCAGGCACAGGCGAGATGGGCCAGGTCGAGGCAGATCCCGAGCCGGTCGGTATCCATGGCTGACAATACCTCGCGTGCCTGTCCCGTGGACTCCACCAGACAGCCCGGTTCCGGCTCGAAGCCGACCCGGACGCTCCGGCCGGTCTCCCGCTCGACCGAGGCCAGCCCGGCGGCGAGCGCGTCGAGGCGGTGGCGGGCGGCCTCGGCCCGGCCGGGGTCCCACGGCGTGCGCCAGGCCAGCGGCAGGGTGGAGATCGAGCCGCGGGCGGCGTCGTCGGGCAGCAGGTCGGCCAGCACCCGGGCCAGGTCCAGGGTGTACGCCACCCGGTCCCGGGTCGTCCAGTCCGGGTGGTAGACGGCGCCCTTGACCACGGGCGCCTGGAAGGCCGCGTACGGGAAGCCGTTGAGGGTCACCACCTCCAGCCCGCGTACGGTCAGCTCGTGCCGGAGCCGGCGGCGGGCCGCCGGGTCGGCGGCGAGCGCGGCGGCGACCGGGGCGGCCAGCCAGAGCCCCAGCCCGAGCCGGTCGGTGTCGAGCGTCCGCCGGACCGCGACGGCGTACGTGTCGAGCTGGGCGAGGATCCCGGGCAGGTCCTCGGCCGGGTGGACGTTGGTGCAGTAGCCGAGATGGACGGTGGTGCCGTCGGCGTGCCGCAGCCGCATCACTCGCCCCCACGCAGGATCGAGTTGCCGGCGAAGGTGGCCGCCGGGTCGTCCAGGCCGGTGAGGTCCAGCCGGCCGGACTGGCCGTAGAACTCCACCGGGTTGCGCCACAGCACCCGGTCCACGTCGTCCTCGCTGAACCCGGCGAGCAGCATCGCCTCCCCGGTGGCCCGGGTGAGCAGCGGGTCGGAGCGCCCCCAGTCGGCGGCCGAGTTGACCAGCATCCGGTCGGTCCCGTACGTCCGCAGCAGCTCGACCATCCGCGGCGGCGACATCTTCGTCTCCGGGTAGATGGAGAAGCCGAGCCAGCAGCCGGTGTCCCGGACCAGCTTCACGGTGACCTCGTTGAGGTGGTCGACCAGCACCCGCCCGGGGTCGATGCCGGACTCGGCGACGACGGCGAGGGTGCGCTCGACGCCGCGCGCCTTGTCCCGGTGCGGGGTGTGCACGAGGGCGGGCAGGTCGTGCGCCACGGCCAGGGCGAGCTGCCCGGCGAAGGCGGCGTCCTCGGCCGGGGTCATCGAGTCGTAGCCGATCTCGCCGACCGCCACCACGCCGTCCTTGTCCAGGTAGCGCGGCAGGAGGTCGAGCACCGGGCGGCAGCGCGGGTCGTTGGCCTCCTTCGGGTTCAGCGCCACGGTGGCGTGGTGCCGGACGCCGAACTGGCCGGCCCGGAACGGCTCCCAGCCGACCAGCGAGTCGAAGTAGTCGACGAACGTCTCCACGCTGGTGCGCGGCTGGCCCAGCCAGAACGCCGGCTCCACCACGGCGCGCACCCCGGCGGCGGCCATCCGCTCGTAGTCGTCGGTGGTCCTTGACGTCATGTGGATGTGCGGGTCGAAGATGCGCATCACGCCTCCCTGGCGGTGGTCGGGTGCGAGCCGGCGCCGAGCCGGTCGAGCAGGTCGGTGGCGTCGGCGGGCATGGCGCGGCCGGCCGCGTGCCGCTCCGCGGCGAGCCCGGCCAGCATCGCCGCCAGCTCGCCGTCCGCCCGCCCGTTCAGGTCGTCGACGACGGCGAGCGGCACGCCGGTGAAGACGCACTTGAGCACCGCCTGCCGCCAGGCCGGCTGCTCCAGGTGCCGGGCGTAGGGGCCGAGCGCGGCGGCCACCAGGCGGGTGTCGTTGGTGCGGATCGCGTCGTGCAGCAGCGGCACGCACTCCGCCCCGATCGGCAGCAGCGGCAGGGCGCGCAGCACGGCGCGCTTCTCGGCGGCGTCACCCTGCCGGTAGAGCGCCTCGGCCGCCGCGGCGTGGTCGGCGGGGAGCGCGGTGAGCAGCAGCGCCCGGACGGCCTCGTCGACGGTCCAGCCGGGCGGGTCGGGCAGCGGCCCCCGGCCGCACCGTCGGGCGGCGATGGCGAACAGCCGCGGGATCGCCCCGGGCTCGGTCGCGACGCGGCGCAGGGCCGCGTCCAGCCACTGCGGATCGGGTACGCCCCGCAGCGCGGCGCGCAGTCGGTCGGGTGTCATGCCGTCTCCCCTCTCCAGCGGGTGCCAGCCCGCGGGTGCCAGGTGGTCAGCCGGTGTTTCGGTCCGCCGCCGCCGGCACGGGGCCACGGGCGGCGGCGCGCAGGAAGTCGAGTGAGCGGGCGGCGACGGCCGGGGCGGCGTGCGAGTGCCGGGGCAGTTCCACGGCGACCAGGCCGCGGTAGCCGGCGCCGGCGAGGGCGCGCAGCACCGGCGGGAAGTCGATCTCGCCCTCGCCGAACTCCAGGTGCTCGTGCACGCCCCGGCGCATGTCGTCGATCTGCACGTTGACCAGGTGCTCGGCGACCGCCGCGACGCAGTCGGGCACCGGCTCCGGCTCCAGGCAGCGGCAGTGTCCGATGTCGAGGGTGATCCCGAAGGCGGGCGGCGCGCCGAGGGCGTCCCGTAGCCGGCGCCAGCCGGCGATGTCCTCGACCAGCATCCCCGGCTCGGGTTCGAAGCCCAGCGGCACGCCGGCCGCGTCCGCCGCGACGCACACCGCGGCGCAGCCGGCCACCAGGCGGTCCCAGGCGACGGCCGCCGGCACCTCGGGCGGGCGTACGCCGGCCCAGAACGAGACCGCCTCCGCGCCCAGGTCGGCACCGATCCACACGGCCCGGCGGAGGAACTCGATCCGCGCACCGGGCTCGTCGTGCAGCAGCGTGGGCGCGTGCTTGTGCCAGGGGTCGAGCAGGTAACGGGCCCCGGTCTCGATCACCACGCCCAGGCCGAGGGCGTCCAGGCGACGTCGCACCGCGGTGACCCGGCGGGCCAGCTCGGGCGCGAACGGGTCCAGGTGGTCGTGGTCCAGGGTGAGCGCGACGCCCTGGTAGCCGAGGTCGGCCAGGACGGTGAGCGCGTCGCCGAGCCGGTGGTTGGCGAAGCCGTTGGTGCCGTACCCGAGGCGCAGCCCGGCCGGGTCGAGCGGCGGCCGCCCGGCCGGGCGGTCCGGTCCGGCGGGCGCGGGGGCCGGCGGGGTGGTCATGTCGGGGAGATCAGTCGGGCCAGGCGGCGGCCGAGCGGGGCGGCCGCGGCGACGGCGAGGCCGAGCAGCCGGGCGCCGGCCCGGGCGGTCAGCGCGCCCTGCAACGCGG
>NZ_JBEXLR010000146.1:0-11575 GCF_040610095.1 Micromonospora sp. NPDC004540 | reverse complement strand
CAGACCGTGCAGGTCTCGGCCTACCCGGACGCCTACGCCCAGTGGGAGCAGCAGGCCGCCGACATCGTCAAGAAGCACTGGAACAGCTGAGCCAAGAACCGCTGGCCGGTACCCCGCAAAACGGGGTGCCGGCCAGCGGCGTCTGCGGATCCCGCCCGGGACCGGTCAGGCGAGGTGGGCGACCAGTTCGACCTCGTACCCCTGGGTGTCGGAGATGTAGGCGGCGTAGGTCTCCGGGCCGCCGGCGTGCGGATGGCGGTCGGGAAAGAGCAGCTCCCAGCCGTGTTCGGGCGCGGCGGCGACCAGCCGGTCCACGGCGGCCGGCGGGCCGGCGTGGAAGGCCAGGTGGTTGAGGCCCGGCGCGCACCGGTCGTGCGCGCGTCCGGTGAGTGCCGGCGACTCCTCCAGGACCAGGTACGTCGGGCCGAGCCGCCAGGACCGTCCGGCGGGCCAGTCCTGGTACGGCGTCCAGCCCAGCTCGCCGAGGAGCCAGCCCCAACTACGCCTGGCAGCGGCGAGATCGGGTACCCACACCTCCACGTGGTGCAGCGCGCCGACGGTCAGCGCTTGCCGCCCGGCACCCATAGCACATCCCCATCCGGATTTGCCGTTCTTGACAGGATAAAGAGCAGATCGGAGAGCCGGTTGAGATACTTTGCCGGGAGCGTGCTGGTCCGGTCCGGGTCGTGGGCGATCAGCGCCCACGCCGCTCGCTCGGCGCGCCGGGCGGTCGTCCGTGCCACGTGCAGCAGCGCCGCGCCAGCGGTGCCGCCGGGGAGGATGAAGGAGTCGAGCTTGCTCAGGCGTGCGTTGTACTCGTCGCACCAGCCCTCGAGGCGCTCCACGTACTCCTCGGTGACCCGCAGCGGCGGGTACTTCGGGTCGGGCTCCACCGGGGTCGCCAGGTCCGCGCCGACGTCGAACATGTCGTTCTGGATCGACCCCAGCACCGCCCGCAGCTCCTCGGAGAGCTGCCCCAGGGCGAGCGCGACGCCGATGGCGGCGTTGCACTCGTCCACGTCCGCGTACGCGGCGATCCGCGGATCGGTCTTCGGCACCTGCTCGTTGTTGCTCAGCCTGGTCATGCCGGCGTCGCCGGCCTTGGTGTAGATGCGCGTGAGGTGGACGGCCATGACGCACAGCCTACGGATACCGGACCTGACCATCCCGGCGCGGCCGGCCCGCACCGGCTGGCCGGCCGGGGTGGGGCCCGGTGACGCCGGCGACCCGGCGGTCAACGATGTCGACGTCATCCGGGTGCTCGGTGAGGCCCGGCTGGCCGGCACCGTGCACGTGGTCGGGGCGAAGAACTCGGCGCTGAAGCTGATGGCGGCGGCGTTGCTCGCCCCGGGGCGCAGCGTGATCACGAACGTTCCCCGGATCACCGACATCGCCATCATGGGCGAGGTGCTGCGCCGGCTCGGCTGCGTCGTACGCTTCGCCGCCGACGACCCGGTCGACCCGATGGTCGCCCGGGGCGGGGTGGAACGGTCCCGGTCGGTGGTGATCGACGTGCCGGAGCAGCCGGGCGCGGAGGCCGACTACGACCTGGTCCGCCGGCTGCGCGCGTCGATCTGCGTGCTCGGCCCGCTGCTGGCCCGCCGGGGGTACGTGCGGGTGGCCCACCCCGGCGGGGACGCCATCGGCTCGCGCGGCCTGGACATGCACATCGCCGGGCTGGCCCGGATGGGCGCGGAGATCTCCGGCGAGCACGGCTTCGTCATCGCCGAGGCCCCGGACGGGCTGCACGGCGCGGACATCCTGCTGGACTTCCCGAGCGTCGGCGCCACCGAGAACCTGGTGATGGCGGCGGTGCTGGCCCGGGGCGCCACGACGATCGACAACGCGGCCCGGGAGCCGGAGATCGTCGACATCTGCACGATGCTGAACTCGATGGGCGCCCGGATCGAGGGGGCCGGCACGTCGACCCTGCACATCGCCGGGGTGCCGGAGCTGCGCCCGGTCCGGCACGCCACGGTGGGAGACCGGATCGTCGCCGGGACCTGGGCGTTCGCCGCCGCGATGACCCGCGGCGACGTGACCGTGACCGGCGTCGACCCGGCCTACCTGGAGGTCGCGCTCGACAAACTGGTCTCGGCCGGCGGTCTGGTGGAGACCCGGGGCGGCGCCTTCCGGGTACGCATGGACGACCGGCCGGCGGCCGTCGACGTGGTCACCCTGCCCTTTCCGGGCTTCGCCACCGACCTGCTGCCGATGGCGATCGGGCTGGCCGCGGTCAGCGACGGGGCCTCGCTGATCACCGAGAACATCTTCGACGGCCGGTTCATGTTCGCCAACGAGATGATGCGGCTCGGCGCGGACATCAAGACCGACGGCCACCACGCCCTGGTCTGCGGCCACGAGCGCCTCTCCGGCGCCCCGGTACGCGCCACCGACATCCGGGCCGGCGCCGGCCTGATCATCGCCGGGCTCTGCGCCGACGGGATCACCGAGGTCTCGCACGTGCACCACGTCGACCGCGGCTACCCGGACTTCGTGGCCGATCTGCGGGCCCTGGGCGTCGAGGTGGAACGCGGCACCGCCCCGGAGGAACCCGACCTCGCCATCTGAGAGGGCCGCCTTAGCGGCCGTTCAGCCTCGCGGATTAGGGTGCTCGCAGACACTCATTCGCAGCGAGGGAGAAGCAGATGGCGGGTCGACTCGCGGTCGTCGGTGCCGGGTTGATGGGCGCGGGCATCGCCCAGGTGGCGGCGCAGGCGGGCTGGCAGGTGACGCTGCGCGACCTGGACGACGCGGCCACCAAGCGGGGCGTCGACGGCATCCGGAAGTCGCTTCAGAAGTTCGCCGAGAAGGGGAAGATCGAGGCGTCCGAGGTCGAGGCGACCCTGGCCCGGATCACCCCGACCACCGAGCTGGAGGCGGCGGCCGACGCGGACATCGTCGTCGAGGCGGTCTTCGAGAAGATCGAGATCAAGCACGAGGTGTTCCGCGCGCTGGACAAGATCTGCAAGTCCGACGCGGTGCTGGCCACCAACACCTCGGCCATCCCGGTCACCCAGATCGCCACCGCCACCGAGCGCCCGGAGTCGGTCGTCGGCACCCACTTCTTCTCGCCGGTGCCCATGATGAAGCTCTGCGAGCTGGTTCGCGGCTACAAGACCAGCGACGCGGCCCTGGCCACGGCCAAGGCGTTCGCCGAGGAGATCGGCAAGACCGTCGTGGTCGTCAACCGGGACATCGCCGGCTTCGTCACCACCCGGCTGATCTGCGCCCTCGCCATGGAGGCGGTCAAGCTGGTCGAGTCCGGCGTGATCTCCGCCGAGGACCTGGACACCGCCTGCAAGCTGGGCTTCGGCCACGCCATGGGCCCGCTGGCCACGGTCGACCTGACCGGCGTGGACGTGCTGCTCAACGCCAGCAAGAACATCTACACCGACACCGCCGACGAGAAGTTCTTCCCGCCGGAGCTGCTCCAGCGCATGGCCACGGCCGGCGACCTGGGCCGCAAGACCGGCCAGGGCTTCTACTCGTACTGAGTCGTGCGCCGCGCGCCCCCGGCCTCGCGGCCGGGGGCGTCACGCTTTCCGGGACGGGGTGAGGGCCGTGCCGAGCAGGGCGAACGCGTCCGGGATGACGGTGCCCCAGTAGGTGAAGTTGTGCCGGCCGTCGGCCCAGGCGGCGCGTACCGGGGGTTCGGGCAGCGCCCGGGCCAGCGCGCGGACGTCCTTGAGGAAGTTGTCCTGCCGACCGCACCAGAGGCCGACCGGGGTGCCGCGGAGCCGGTCCACGCCCGTGAACACCGCGTCGCCCGGGCGGACGGCGGGGGAGAAGGCGGCCACCGCGCGCAACCAACCCGGGTACGCCTCGGCGAGCAGCAGCGCCCCGAACCCGCCCATCGACCAGCCCCACACGGCGAGCCGACTGCTGTCGAAGCCGCGCCGGGCGCACCAGGTGGGCAGCTCCTCGCGGACCATCCGCTGCGGGTCGTCGGTGCCGGAGCGGCGCCAGGAGAGCCGGCCGCCGGTGGCCCCGGCCAGCACGAAGGGCGGGGTGCCGCGGCGTACCGCGTCGGTGAGGAAGCGGGCCAGCCCGAGCCGGCCGTAGTCCCGGGGCGTGGCCGAGGCGCCGTGCAGCACCAGGCAGACGGGGAGGCCGCGGCCGTCGCCGTACCCCTCGGGCACGGCCGTCCAGAAGTCCACCTCGCGGCCGCGGGCCCCGGAGGCGATCCGGATCAGCCGCTCGTCGCCGGCCGGCACGTCCGGCACGGCGGGCGCCGGCCCGGGCCGGGGCTCGGCGAGCTGCCGGGCGGTGAACCCGCCGACCACCGCGGCGCCGGCCACGCCGGCGCCGGCCGCCAGCAGCGTGCGCCGGGTCAGGATGTGCGCCATGCCGGCGAGTGTGCCACCCGCGGGTGACCCACCGGGGCGGCCGTCGTTCACCGGACCGTCGTGGCCGGCCCCGGTCTGGTCGCTTCACCCAGGCCGCCACCGTCCGATCGGGGCGGCGAGGCGGGGGCCGTCCGCCGGAGGCCGGGGGTGAGGGCGACGGTGGCGGCCAACGCCGCCGCGGCCACCAGCGCGACGGCGCGCGACGGCGCGACCAGGTCCGCGATCGCCCCCGCGAGCGCGGCGCACACCGCCTGGGTGGCCAGCATGCCGTTGCCGTGCAGCCCGAGCACCTGGCCACGGGCCTCGGGCGGTGAGTGGGCGATCAGCCGCTCCTGCAACGGCAGTGTGGCGGCGTAGCCGACCGACGCGATCAGCGCGACGGCCATGGCCAGCGGAAGCGGGGGCGTCAGCAGGATGGCCAGGTATGGAAGGACGAGCAGCAACCGCAGCGGGTGGACCCACCGCTCGCGGCGGGCCGGTGACAAAAACCGCCCCACCACCACATCCCCGATGAGCATGCCGAGGGCGGCGGCGGCGAGCAGGAAGCCGGCGCGATCACCCGCGTACGGGACGAACAGCGCCTCGCAACCAACGATCAGGCCGCCAGGCACCCAGAGGTTGAGGAGGAGCGACCGGCAGCCGGTGTCGGCCCAGAGGCGTCGGTTGACGAGGTGGGTGCGGGCGATCGTCACCCGCTCGGTGGCCCGGGCCGGACGCTCGGTGAGCCCGAACCATCCCACCGCCGCGGACACCGCCCGCAGGGCCAGGGCCAGCAGGAACACCTGGTACGGGTTCAGCCAGACGAGCAGGACGCCGGCCAGCCCGAACCCGGCGATCTGCATGACGCCGACGCTGGTGTTCATCGTGGCCCGGGCCAGCACGTAGGCGTCGACCGGCACGATGTCGGTGAGCAGTGCCCACCTGGCGCCGCCGGCGACCGACCCGACGTACGCGTTGGCGAAGATGATCGCGAAGCGGGCCCACAGCGGCAGCCCGGGCACGGCCTGCAGCGCTGCTCCGGCGGTGGCCAGCAGGGCGGCGAGGGTGAGCGCCCGGCGGGGCGGCACGCTGTCCGCGGCGGACAGCAACGTCAGACTGCCGAGGACACCCGCCAGCGGTGCGCCGAACATGCTCAGCGCGGTGAGCAGAGCCGAGCCGGTCGACGCGTAGGTCAGCGCGCCCAGGGCCAGCGCCGACGTCGTGTGGGCCGCGATCCCGGCGCAGTTCGCCAGGAACAGGTTGCGGAACTCCCGGACCGCGAACAGTTCTGCGTACGTTCTCACCCGGGCATGGTCCGTAGGCCCCCGGCCGATCCCATAGAGTTACGTCTGGAGGCGAAACGTGGGCGTCTGGCAGGTGCCGTCCGACCTAGTCGCGCGGAGCCGGTTCACGGTCTCGCCGATGGCCGAGACGGTCGCGGCGCTGAAGACGCTCCTTTTCGCGCATGTCCCGTGGGAGCAGGCCTGGCGGCGACCTCACGTCGACGCGTTCCGAGGGATGCTGGCCGCCCGGCCGGTGGCCCGGGCGCTGGTGTCGGCGTCGTTCAACCTCCGGTGGATCGCGGACTTCCTCACCATCGCGCCCGCCTCGGCGGACCCGACGTTCGCGGCCGAGCTGGCGGCCGTCGAGCGGTTGTCCGACGAGCGGATCCGGGCCGACCTGCGTGCCACCCGCCCGGGACCGCTCGCGGCCGAGCTACTGGCGGACGGCCTCACCGGGCAGGTGATGGAGCTCCTCCAGTGGGTCTGGACGCACACCGTCGCGCCGGAGTGGCCGGAGCGGGAACGCCGGCTGCGGGCCGACATCGTGGCCCGCACCGCCGCCCTGAGCACACGCGGCTGGGCCGGGGCGCTGGCCGACATCAACCGCAACGTGCGCTGGCTGGGCGACGGTCGCCTCCAGGTCAACGACTACCCGGAACCACCGCTGTCGCTGCACGAGGCCGAGCAACTGGTCTTCCTGCCGGCCCACTGCCGTCGCGGCTGGGTGGTCTGGGACATGCCCTCCCGGTTCGGGATGGTCTACCCGGCGCGCGGGATCCTGGTCGACCCCACCTCACCGGCACCGGACGGTCTCGCCCGGTTGATCGGCGTGAACCGGGCCGACATCCTGGCCCGACTGGACGCGCCACTGAGCACCTCGCAGCTCGTGGTGGTGACCGGGCTGTCCCTCGGCACGGTGAGCGATCACCTACGGGTGCTGCTCGAAGCGGGCGCGGTCAGCAAACGGCGGTCCGGGCGTGAGGTGCTCTACTGGCGTACGCCGCTCGGCGCCGCGCTCGTCGCCGGCGGGTGATCAGCCGTCGCGCTTCGTCGTCCAGCGGAACGTCGTCAGGCAGAGCACCAGGCCGATCACGCACCAGAGCCCGAGCACCAGGGCGACGCGGCCCAGCTCGAACGAGCCGCCCGGTTCCTGCGCCCCGAAGCTGTCCGGCAGGAAGACCGAGCGCAGCCCCTGGCACATCCACTTGAGCGGGAAGAGCGCGGCGACCTGCTGCATCCAGCTCGGCAGGCTGGTGAAGACGAAGAACACGCCGGAGATGAACTGGAGGACCAGGGCGACCGGGGTGACCACGGCCGAGCCGCTGCGGGCGGTGCGGGCCAGCGACGAGATGGCGATGCCGCAGAGGGTGCAGGCGGTGACGCCGAGGACGGCGACCCAGCCGAAGGTGGCCCACTTGGCGGCGGTGTCCGGCAGGTTCAGGTCGAACAGCGCCACCGACACGGCGAGGAGCAGCGCGGTCTCCGCGATGCCGATGGCCACCACCATGAGCACCTTGCCGGCGAACCAGACCCACTTCGGCATCGGGGTGCCCCGGTAGCGCTTGAGTACGCCACGGTCCCGCTCGATCGGGATCCAGATGCCGAGGTTCTGGAAGCTCACCGTCATCAGTCCGGTCGCGATCATGCCGGTGATGAAGTATTGCGTGTAGCTGACGCCCGGGGCGATCTCGTCGTTGAAGATCGCGGCGAAGATCAGGATCATGATGATCGGGAAGCCCATCGTGAACACGACGGACTCCCGGGAGCGCAGGAACTGGGTGATCTCCAGCCGGCCCTGCCGCAGGGCGAGCGCGGCCCCACCCGGCCGGCGGCCTCGGGCGGCGGCGACCGGGGCGGCCGGCTTCGTCGTGGTCGTCATCAGTGTCCGATCATCCGCAGGTAGACGTCTTCCAGGGTCGGCCGGGTCACGGTGAGGCCGGGGACCTCGCCGCCGAAGCGCGCGGCCAGCTCCGCCACCAGCGCCGTCGGCGTCGCGGTCTCCGCCGTCTCCGGCGTCCCGTCCGGGGTACGCCAGGAGACCGTGGCCAGCCCCTCCTGCCGGTTGCCCAGCCGGTTCGGCGGGGCCACCTCGACCACCCGGCCGGCGGCGATCACGCCGACCCGGTCGGCCAGGGCCTCGGCCTCGTCCAGGTAGTGGGTGGTGAGCACGATGGTGGTGCCGGCGGCGGAGAGGTCCCGGATCAGCTCCCAGAACTCGCGCCGGGCCTCCGGGTCGAAGCCGGTGGTGGGCTCGTCGAGGAAGAGCAGCTCGGGGCGGCCGACGATGCCCAGCGCCACGTCGAGCCGGCGCTTCTGCCCGCCGGAGAGGGTGTGCGTGCGCGCCCCGGCCTTGGCGCCCAGCCCGACCCGCTCGACCACCTTGTCCGGGTCGTCGGCGTCGGGGTAGAAGCCCGCGAAGTGCCGGACCACCTCGGCGACGGTCAGCTCGTCGAACTCGCCGGTGCCCTGGAGCACGATGCCCACCCGGGAGCGCCACCGCGGGTCGGGGTGGGCCGGGTCGGCGCCGAGCACGCGCACCTCGCCGGCGTCGCGCCGCCGGTAGCCCTCCAGGATCTCCACCGTGGTGGTCTTGCCGGCGCCGTTCGGGCCGAGCAGGGCGAACACCTCGCCGCGGTGGACGTCGAGGTCCACCCCCGCCACCGCGAGGTTGTCGCCGTACGCCTTGCGCAGCCCCCGTACGGAGATCGCGAGCTCGTCATCCATGACGTCCAGTGTGCGACTCCGGCGGGCCGGCCGGCGGCCCGGGGTGTGGTGGTGTCGGCCATGTCGCGCCGCTCCTGCCCGTCGGTCCGCTCCATGGACCTGTGTGGTTTTCCACAGCCCGTTTTACTGAACGGTAACTTAAACTCCGGCCATGGACGAGAAGGCTCCTTCGGGGCGGCTGCCGGAGCGCGACCGGCCCTGGGTGATGCGCACCTACGCCGGGCACTCCTCCGCCGCGGCCACCAACGCGCTCTTCCGCCGCAACCTGGCGAAGGGGCAGACCGGGCTCTCAGTCGCCTTCGACCTGCCCACGCAGACCGGCTACGACCCGGACCACGAGCTGGCCGCCGGCGAGGTGGGCCGGGTGGGCGTGCCGGTGGCGCACCTCGGTGACATGCGGGCCCTCTTCGACGGCATCCCGCTCGCCGAGATGAACACCTCGATGACCATCAACGCCCCGGCCATGTGGCTGCTCGGCCTCTACGGCACCGTCGCCGCCGAGCAGGGCGCCGAGCTGGCCCGCTGCGCCGGCACCACGCAGAACGACATCATCAAGGAGTACCTGTCCCGGGGGACGTACATCTTCCCGCCGGCGACGTCGCTGCGGCTGACCGCCGACGTCATCGCGTACACGCTGCGCGAGATGCCGAAGTGGAACCCCGTGAACATCTGCTCGTACCACCTCCAGGAGGCCGGCGCGACGCCGGTGCAGGAGGTCGGCTTCGCCCTGGCGACCGCGGTCGCCGTGCTCGACGCGGTACGCGACTCCGGCCAGGTGCCCGCCGAGCGGATGGGCGACGTGGTCCAGCGGATCTCCTTCTTCGTCAACGCCGGGGTGCGCTTCGTCGAGGAGATCGCCAAGATGCGCGCGTTCGGCGCGCTCTGGGACGAGATCACCCGCGACCGGTACGGCGTCGAGAACCCGAAGCAGCGCCGCTTCCGGTACGGCGTCCAGGTCAACTCGCTGGGACTCACCGAGGCGCAGCCGGAGAACAACATCCAGCGCATTGTGCTGGAGATGCTCGGCGTCACGCTGTCCCGGGACGCCCGCGCCCGCGCAGTGCAGCTGCCCGCCTGGAACGAGGCGCTCGGCCTGCCCCGCCCCTGGGACCAGCAGTGGTCGCTGCGCATGCAGCAGGTGCTGGCGTACGAGTCGGACCTGCTCGAATATCCGGACCTGTTCGACGGCTCGCACGTGATGACCGCACTGGTCGACGACATCGTCGCCGGGGCCCGGGTCGAGCTGGAGAAGGTGCTGGAGATGGGCGGCGTGGTGGCCGCCGTGGAGACCGGCTACCTGAAGAGCGCCCTGGTCGCCTCGCTGGCCGACCGGCGCCGGCGGATGGAGGCCGGCACCGACGTGGTGGTCGGCGTCAACAGGTTCACCGAGACCGAGCCGTCGCCGCTGACCGCGGCCGGCGCCGAGGCCATCGAGCAGGTCGACCCCGCCGTCGAGGCGGCCGCCACCACCGCCGTACGCGAGTGGCGGGCCGGCCGGGACGCGGCGGCCGTGGACGCGGCACTCGCCCGGCTCCGCGCGGACGCCGCGACCACGGAGAACCTCATGCCGGCGACGCTGGAGTGCGTGCGGGCCGGGGTGACCACCGGCGAGTGGGCCGGCGCGCTGCGCCAGGTCTTCGGCGAGTACCGGGCACCCACGGGCCTGGCCGGCGCGGCCGGCGCCGGCGGCGACGCCGGCCTGGGCGCGGTCCGGGAGCGGGTCGCGGCCACCGCCCGCGAGCTGGGCAGCGGCCGGCTGCGGCTGCTCGTCGGCAAGCCCGGCCTGGACGGGCACTCCAACGGCGCCGAGCAGATCGCGGTACGCGCCCGCGACGCCGGCTTCGAGGTGGTCTACCAGGGCATCCGGCTGACCGCCGGGCAGATCGTGGCGGCCGCCGTGGAGGAGGACGTCGACCTGGTCGGCCTCTCGGTGCTCTCCGGCTCGCACCTGGCCGCCGTGCCCGCCGTGCTGGACGGGCTGCGCGCCGCCGGGCGGGCCGACCTGCCCGTGGTGGTCGGCGGCATCATCCCGGCCGTCGACGCGGACGCGCTGCGGGCCGCCGGGGTGGCCCGGGTCTTCACCCCGAAGGACTTCGCGCTGACCGGCATCATCGACGACCTGGTCACCGTGATCCGCGAATCCAACGGCCTGTCCTGACGCCGGTCGGGGTCCGCCCGTCCCTGACTGGTTGTGCCGGGTGTCGGGCGGCTCCGGCCGTCAGCGGCTCGCGTAGGTCTGGCAGTCCGCCAGGTCCGTGTTCGGGCCGACGGTGATCGCCGGGGCGTGACACTCCAGGTCGGAGTTGTGCTGGCAGTCCGCGCGCTGGCAGGCGCCCACCTGGGCGATCATCTGCTCGACGCCGCCGCGCACCGGCAGCTCCACGAAGGTGTGGCAGTGCGCGTGGTCGGGGCTGCCGATCGTGATGGCGAACGCGTGGCAGTCGTTCGTGTGGTTGTAGGCGCAGGACCTGACTGCGCACTCCTGAACCCGGGGCATCTCCAACGACGCGGTCATCTCTCCGGCCCTCCTCTGGACGTCTGCCCCGAACGTAGGGGTTCGTCCCGGTCTCCGACCGGCGATCCGGCTCAGGTCATGCGGTCGGGGTGCCCCTCCCGCCGAGATCGACGTCCCGAGGTGGCGGTATGGCCCCTGAGCCGAAGACCGCCACCTTGGCGCGATCTGGTGTCGGTCGCATCGAGGGGCTGTCGCGCTTGCGCACCCTGCGGGGTGACCCGCTCCGATCTTGGCGACCTACCGCGTTCGCAACGAACGGAAACCCTCCAAGATCGCAGCGGTTGTCGCGAGAATGTCCGGTTCCTGCCCTGCCTTGGGCGGTGAGTGGAACGCCACGGGTGTCTCCGGCGCCCGGATACACCCATGCTGTTCCACCGACCGTCCCGCTGTGGGCGCGGTGTCCGGTTTGTGCGGGTGGTCCGCGGCACCCCGACGGTGGAATGGCCGGCGGGCCGGGGTCGTTGTATCCGGGTGAACGGCCGAGGAAGACCGCCGCGCACGGCGGGTGGCCGCCCGCCGAGGTGGGTGTGCCGGCCCCGGAATGATGGTGGCCGGCCGGTCGTTGTACATGGTCCCGGCGCGACGAAGTGGCTCCGCCCCGCGCGCCGGATGATCCCCCTAAGACTTTCCTGTTAGCGCCTGACGGTGCTTGCGCACGACCGACCCCCATCGGTCTGGTGCGCCAACCCCCGAATGGAGCTTCCCCATGAACACGATGCTGCGTA
>NZ_JBEXLR010000145.1:0-12097 GCF_040610095.1 Micromonospora sp. NPDC004540 | reverse complement strand
GGTAGGGCGCTCCACCTTGTCCCCGTCCGGGGAGGCTGGACGGTCAGAGACTGCCCGACGAGGAGATCCGCCAACTAGCCGGCGGCCAATTTGCGGGTCGTGCTCGGCCCGCTCGCCCCCGCCCTGGACCGGCTCGCGGTCGCCGTCGCCGCCGGCACGCCCGCGGTGGTGCTGGCCAGCGGCGATCCCGGGTTCTTCGGCATCGTCCGCCGGCTCCGGGCGGCCGGCCTGCCCGTGCGGGTGCTGCCCGCCGTCTCCAGCGTCGCCGCCGCGTTCGCCCGCGCCGGGCTGCCCTGGGACGGCGCGGCCGTGGTCACCGCGCACGGCCGGGACCCGCGCCCGGCGGTCAATGCCTGCCGGGCGCTGCCCGCCGTCGCGGTGCTCACCGCCCCCGGCGCGGGCGCGGCCGAGCTGGGCGCCGGCCTGGCCGGCTGGGACCGCCGCCTGGTCGTGGCCGAGCACCTCGGCACCCCGGACGAGCGGGTCACCTGGACCACCCCGGCCGAGGCCGCCGCGACGACCTGGGCCGACCCGCACGTGGTGCTCAGCCTCGCCCCGGAGACCGTGGCCGGCGCCGCCGGGATGCGGGCGGACGACCAGCCGGCCGCCGCGCCGGCCGGGGGCTGGGCGCTGCCCGAGTCCGCGTACGCCCACCGGGACTCGATGATCACGAAGGCCGAGGTGCGGGCGCTCGTGGTGGCCCGGCTGCGGCCCCGGCTGGGGCGGCTGGTCTGGGACGTCGGCGCGGGCAGCGGCTCGGTCGGCATCGAGTGCGCGCTGCTCGGCGCGGCGGTGCTGGCGGTGGAACGTGACCCGGACGCGCCGATCCTGGCCAACGCCGCCCGGCACGGCGTGGACGTGCGGGTAATGACCGGGGCGGCCCCGTCGGCCCTGGCCGGGCTGCCCGAACCGGACGCGGTCTTCGTCGGCGGGGGCGGCATGGAGGTGCTCGCCGCGGTGGCCGACCGCCGCCCGCCCCGGGTGGTGGCCACGCTTGCCGCCCTCGACCGGATCGCCCCGGCCGTGCACCTGCTGCGCGCCGCCGGCTACGCGGTCGACGGCTGCCAGCTCGGCGCCGCCCGCCTCGCCGACCTGCCCGGCGGCGCGCTGCGCCTGGCCGCCACCAACCCGGTCGTGGTGCTCACCGGGGAGCTGCCTTGACCATCCACACCGCACCCACGGGGGAGCAGATGACCAGCATCGGACTCGTCGCGGCAACCGCCGCCGGCCGGCGGCACGCGCGTACCCTCGCCGCGGCCTGGCCGCACGCCCGGCTCGTGGCGGCGGAGAGCGCCGCCGACGCGCTGCGCACGGCCTGGCGGGAGTGCGACGCGGTGGTCGCCTTCCTGGCCACCGGCGCGGTGGTCCGGATCCTCGCCCCGCTGCTCGCCGACAAGTGGACCGACCCGGCCGTGGTGGTGGTCGACGAGGCGGCCCGGCACGCGGTGGCCCTGCTCGGCGGGCACGCCGGGGGTGCCAACACCCTCGCCGCCGATGTCGGCGCGCTGCTCGACGCCCGGCCGGTGGTCACCACCGCCACCGACGCGGTCGGCCTGCCCGGGCTGGACACCCTCGGCTGGCCGGTGGAGGGCGCGGTGGCCGCGGTCTCCCGGGCGATCCTCGACGGCGAGCCGGTCCGGCTGGTCGCCGACGCCACCTGGCCGCTGCCCGCCCTGCCCGAGCACGTCCACGTCGAGGTCACGCCCCCGCCGCCCGGCCCGCACACGCCGGCCGTCACCCCGGACGCCGCCCCGACGCCGACCGCCGGACCGGCGATCCCGACGCCGGCCGACGGAACCGCCGCCGATGAGACCCGCGACGGCGCGGGCGGCTGGCGGATCCTGGTCACCGACCGGGTCGTCCCGCTCGACGGGCGGACCGTGGTGCTCCGGCCGCCGTCGCTGGTCGCCGGGATCGGCTCCAGCCGCGGCGTGCCGGCCGCCGAGGTGACCGGCCTGCTGCGCCGGGCACTCGCCGGCGCCGGCCTGAGCCCGGCCAGCCTGCGCGGCCTGGCCAGCGTGGACCTCAAGGCCGACGAGGCGGGTATCCGGGCGACCGCCGAGGCGTACGGCGTACCCCTGGCGACCTGGCCGGCGGCGGACCTGGCGGCGGTCGACGTGCCGCACCCCAGCGAGGTGGTCCGCGCGGCGGTCGGCACGCCGAGCGTGGCGGAGGCCGCCGCGCTGCGCGGCGGCGGCACGCTGCTGGTGCCGAAGACCGCCTCGGCGATGGCCACCGTCGCGGTGGCCCGGCAGGCCCCGCGCGGCCGGCTCGCGCTGGTCGGCCTCGGCCCCGGCGCGGCCGACCTGCGCACCCCGCGCGCGGTGGCCGAGCTGCGCCGGGCCGCGGTGGTGGTGGGCCTGGACCAGTACCTCGACCAGATCCGCGACCTGCTCCGCCCCGGCACCCGGGTGCTGGCCAGCGGGCTCGGCGCGGAGGAGGCACGGGCCCGCGCGGCGGTCGCCGAGGCCACCGCCGGCCACGCCGTCGCCCTGGTCGGCTCCGGCGACGCCGGCGTGTACGCGATGGCCAGCCCCGCCCTGGAGTACGCCGACGGCCGGATCGACGTGGTCGGTGTTCCCGGGGTGACCGCCGGTCTCGCGGCGTCCGCGCTGCTCGGCGCGCCGCTCGGGCACGACCACGTCTACCTGAGCCTGTCCGACCTGCACACCCCCTGGGCGGTGATCGCGTGTCGGATCACCGCCGCGGCGGAGGGGGACCTGGTGGCGCTGCTCTACAACCCGCGCAGCCGCACCCGGGACTGGCAGCTCGGTGCCGCGCTGGAGACCTTCGCCGCGCACCGCCCGCCGGACACCCCGGTCGGCGTGGTGCGCAACGCCAGCCGCCCCGGGGAGCGGGTGCACCTGGCCACCCTCGCCACCCTCGACCCGGCGCTGGTCGACATGTACAGCGTCGTGGTGGTCGGCAGCTCGCAGACCCGGGTGGTCGCCGGCCGGATGGTCACGCCCCGGGGGTACCGGTGGCGGTCGTGACCATCGGTCCCTGCCAGGGCTGCGGCGCCTGCCTGCTCACCTGCCCGGTGCACGCCATCCGCCCCACCCCCGCCGGCCTGCGGGTCACCGACCGCTGCACCGGCTGCCTCGAATGCCTGGAGATCTGCCCCGTGGACGCCATCCGCGTCGACCCCGAACCCGGAGGAGAGCGATGACCTCGATCCCGACCGCCGCCCCGCCCGTCGGCCGCTGGAGCCGCGCCGAGCGGGCCCGCCTCGGCGGCATCGTCTGCGCGGTCGCCGCGCTGCACGTCGCCGGCGTGACCCTCTACCTGTACTGGAACCACCAGCCGGCGGCGGCCGGCGGGCTGGCCGGCGCCGGCACCCTGGCCTACGTGCTGGGCGTGCGGCACGCCTTCGACGCCGACCACATCGCCGCCATCGACGACACCACCCGGCTCATGCTGCTGCGCGGCCGGCGACCGGTCGGCGTCGGCTTCTTCTTCGCGCTCGGGCACAGCGCCGTGGTCCTGCTGCTCGCCCTGGTGATCGGGCTCGCCTCCACCCGGCTGTCGGGCGCCCGGATGGACGGCTTCCGTGCGGTGGGCGCCACCGTCGCGGCGGTCACCGCCACCGGCTTCCTGCTGCTGGTGGCGGCCCTCAACGCGGCGGTGCTGGCCGGGTTGGCCCGGCTCTGGCGGCGGCTGCGCGCCGGCGCGCTGGACGAGACCGAGCTGGACCTCCTGCTGCTCAACCGGGGGCTCATGCACCGGATCCTCGGGGCCCGGGCCCGCACCCTGGTCCGCTCCTCCTGGCACATGGCCCCGGTCGGCTTCCTCTTCGGGCTGGGCCTGGAGACGGCCAGCGAGGTGACCCTGCTGGCGCTCTCGGCGAGCACCGCCGCCGCCGGCGGGCTGCCGGTGCTGGCCCTGCTCACCCTGCCGCTGCTCTTCGCCGCCGGGATGTCCGCCATGGACACCGCGGACAGCCTGCTGATGAGCCGCGCCTACTCATGGGCGTACCGGCAGCCGGCCCGGCGGCTCTGGTACAACCTGGCCACCACCACGATGACCGTGCTGGTCGGCGGCCTGGTCGCCAGCGTCTACCTGGCCGGGCTGCTCACCGACCAGTTCGGCGCCACCGCCCTGGCCGGGTACGCGTCGATCGCCGACCACTTCGAGCAGCTCGGCTACGCCGTGGTGGTCCTCTTCGTGCTCGCCTGGGGCGGCGCCGTGCTGCTCTGGCGGCTGCGCGGTTACGACCGGCGCTACGGGCAGGCCGCTCCGTGAGCCGGACCGTGCACCCGATCGAGGCGGAGTCCTACCGGATCCTGCGCGGGCGGGTCGACCTGTCCCACCTGCCACCGCTGACCCGGGCGGTGACCGAGCGGGTGGTGCACGCCAGCGCCGACCTCGACTACGTCGCCGACCTGGTCTGCGACGAGGAGGGCCTGGCCGCCGGGCGGGCCGCGCTGCGGGCCGGCGCGCCGATCGTCACCGACGTGTGGATGGTCGCCGCCGGCATCACCCGGGCCGGGCGGGAGATCGTCTGCCCGGTCGCCGAGCCGGCCGCCGCCGACCTGGGCCGCGCCGCCGGCATCACCCGCTCGGCGGCGGCGGTGCGGATCGCGGCCGACCGGGTCGGCCCGGGCGCGGTCTGGGTGGTCGGCTGCGCCCCCACCGCGCTGGTCGAGCTGATCGGCCTCGACGCGGCCCCGGCGCTGGTGGTCGGCCTGCCGGTCGGCTTCGTCGGCGCGGCCGAGTCCAAGGCGGCGCTGCGGGCCAGCGGCCTGCCCGCCGTGTCCAACGTGGGGGAGAAGGGCGGCTCCGCGGTGGCCGCCGCCGCCCTCAACGCCCTGCTGTACCTGGAGGACAAGTGAAGGACCGTACCCCGCTGCTGATCGTCGGGCACGGCACCCGCAGCGCGGCCGGTGTCGCCCAGTTCGCCGCGCTCGTCGAGCGGATCCGCCGCCGGGCCGCCGTCCCGGACGTCGACGGCGGCTTCATCGAGCTGTCCCGCCCGCCGCTGACCGACGCCGTCGGCGCGCTGGTCGGCCGGGGACACCGCCACCTGGTGGCGCTGCCTCTGGTGCTGGCCGCCGCCGGGCACGGCAAGGGCGACATCCCCGCCGCCCTCGCCCGGGAGAAGCAGCGCCACCCCGGCCTGCGGTACGCCTACGGCCGGCCGCTCGGGCCGCACCCGCTGCTCCAGGAGGCACTGGCGGAGCGGATCGACGCGGCGCTCGACGGCGCCGACCGGGCCGGCACCTGGATCGCGCTGATCGGGCGCGGCTCCACGGACCCGGACGCCAACGCCGAGGTGACCAAGGTGGCCCGGCTGCTCTGGGAGGGGCGCGGCTACGCCGGCGTGGAGCCGGGCTTCGTCTCGCTGGCCGAGCCGGCCGTCCCGGCCGTGCTGGAGCGGCTGCGCCGGCTCGGCGCCCGGCGGATCGTGGTCGCCCCGTACTTCCTCTTCGCCGGGGTGCTGCCGGACCGGATCGTGGCGCAGAGCCGGGAGTTCGCCGCCGACCATCCCGGCCTGGACGTGCGGGTGGCCGAGGTGATCGGCGACTGCGACGCCCTCGCCGACCTGGTCCTCGAACGGCACGCCGAGGCGCTGCGCGGGGACATCCGGATGAACTGCGACACCTGCGCCTACCGGGTGGCGTTGCCCGGGTTCGCCGACAAGGTGGGGCTCCCGCAGACCCCGCACCACCACCCCGACGACCCGGCCGGCGGCCACGGCCACCACCATCACCACCACGCCGACCACCACCACGAGCCGGCGCTGCGCCCCGGCCAGGTTGCCGTGGTGGGCGGCGGGCCCGGCCCGGACGACCTGATCACGGTACGCGGCCGGGCGCTGCTCGACGCCGCGGACGTGGTGGTGGCCGACCGGCTCGCCCCGGCCGGGCTGCTGCGCGGGCTCCGCCCCGGCGTGCTGGTGGTGGACGCGGCCAAGGTGCCCCGGGGCCCCTCGATGGCCCAGGACACCATCAACGACACGCTCGTGGCACACGCCCGGGCCGGGCGGCGGGTCGTCCGGCTCAAGGGCGGCGACCCGTACGTCTTCGGCCGCGGCCACGAGGAGGTCCTCGCCTGCGCGGCGGCCGGGGTTGAGACGGTGCTGGTGCCCGGGGTGAGCAGCGCGGTGGCCGCGCCGGCCCTGGCCGGAGTGCCGGTGACCCACCGGGGCGTGGCGCACGAGGTCACCGTGGTCTCCGGGCACCTGCCGCCCGGGCACCCCGACTCCCTGGTGGACTGGGCCGCGCTGGCCCGGGCCCGGGGCACGCTGGTGCTGCTCATGGCCGTGGACACCGTCGGGCGGATCGCCGCCGAGCTGCTCGCCCAGGGGCGGGCGGCGGAGACGCCGGTGCTGGTGGTCCGGGACGCCGGCCACCCGGACCAGTGGACGGCCCGGTGCCGGCTGGACGAGGTCGGCGCGCTCGCCGAGCGGGACGAGGTCCGGCCGCCGGCGGTCTTCGTGGTCGGACCGGTGGTGGCGCTGGCGCCCTCGGCGGAGCCGGCCGCGGAGGTCGCGGTCAGCCGGTGACGGCACCGGCCAGCGCGTAGCCCGCGGTGGCCGCGGCGAGCCCGGCCGCGACGCTGCCCAGCACGTTGGCCAGGGCAGGCCCGCGGGCGCCCTCGCGGTGCAGCCGCAGCGTCTCGTAGCCGAGCGTGGACCAGGTGGTCAGCGCGCCGCAGAAGCCGGTGCCGACCAGGGCGGTCACCGCGGGCGAGGCGGGCACCGCGGCCACCGCGCCGAGCACCAGCGACCCGACGACGTTCACGGTCAGCGTGCCCCAGGGGAAGCGGGAGCCGTGCCGGGCCTGCACGGCCCGGTCGGTCAGGTAGCGCAGCGGCGCGCCCAGCGCCGCACCGAGCGCGATCAGCAGGACGGTCACCGGGCCGCCCCGGCCCTGGCCCGGGCCAGCAGCCGGCCGGCCACCGCGTCCCCGGCCCAGACCGCCAGCAGCGCCCCGGCCAGGGTCGCCGCCAGGTAGGCCAGCGCGGTGCCCGGCGCCCCGGCGGCGACCGCCCGCTGGGCGTCCACGGCGTAGGTGGAGAAGGTGGTGAAGCCGCCGAGCACGCCGACGCCGAGGAACGGCCGGACCAGCGGCCCGGCCGGGCGGGCGGCGAGCGCCGCCATGAGCGCGCCGATCAGCAGGCAGCCGACGACGTTGATGCCGAAGGTGGCCCACGGGAAACCGGTGGGCGGGTGCGGGAACGCGGCCTGGAGCCCGGCCCGGGCCAGCGCGCCGAGCACCCCGCCGGCGGCGATGACGCCGAGCACCGCCGCCGGGTGGGCGGCGAGCTCCCGCCGGTCGGCGGGGACGCGCAGGTCGACGTCGGGGTCGACGCGGAACTCGGACGGTCCGGACACGGTGCCTCCCACCAGGACGGGCATCACTGGCAGGGACCGTTGGCGAGCCTGTCGCGGTTCTCCCGGCGGGTTTCCGGGACGGCGGGCCCCACCGCCGGTGCCGCCCGAGCATAACGCCGCCCGTCGCCTGGCCGTCCGGCCGCCGGAGCGGTCAGGCCGGTCAGGCCGCCACGTCGGCCATCTCGCGGGCGCCCGCCGCCTCCGCCGGGGTACGCCGGGCGCGCCGCTCGGCCATCAGCAGCACCGCGAGGCCGAGCAGGGTGAGCCCGGCGCCGGCCCAGATCGGGGCGGTGAAGCCGAGGCCGGCGTCGATGGTCAGCCCGCCGAGCCAGGCGCCGAGAGCGTTGCCGACGTTGAACGCGGCGATGTTCGCCCCCGAGGCGAGCGTCGGGGCCTGCCTGGCGTACTTCATGATCCGCATCTGCAGCGGCGGGACGGTGGCGAAGCCGAACGCGCCCATCAGCACCAGCGAGACCACGGTCAGCGCCGGGCTTGCGGCGGTCAGCGCGAAGCCGACCAGCACCAGGGTGAGCACCGCGAGGACGGTGACCAGGGTCCGGGACAGCGACACGTCGGCGGCCCGGCCGCCGGCCAGGTTGCCGGCGAACAGCCCGACGCCGAAGAGCACCAGCAGCCACGGCACGGTGCCGGCGGCGAAGCCGCTCACCTCGGTCAGCGTGTAGGCGATGTAGGTGAACGCGCCGAACATGCCGCCGAAGCCGAGCACGGTGATCACCAGCGAGAACCAGACCTGGGCGTGGGTGAACGCCCGCAGTTCGCCGCGCAGCCCGCCGGTGGGTGCGGCGTCGGTGGCCGGGCCGCGTCCGGGCACCAGCACGGCGAGGCCGACGAGCGCGACCAGCCCGATGCCGGTGATCGCCCAGAACGTGGCGCGCCAGCCGAAGTGCTGGCCCAGGAAGGTGCCGAACGGCACGCCGAGGACGTTGGCGAGGGTGAGGCCGGTGAACATCATGGCGACCGCGCCCGCCCGGCGGGCCGGCGCGACCAGGCCGGCCGCCACCACGGCGCCGATGCCGAAGAACGCGCCGTGGCAGAGCGCCGCCACGATCCGCCCGGCCAGCATGGTGCCGTAGTCGCCGGCCAGGGCGGAGAGCAGGTTGCCGGCGATGAAGAGCACCATGAGCCCGAGCAGCACCGGCTTGCGGCGCAGCCGGGTGACGGTGGCGGTGAGCGCCACCCCGCCGACGGCGACGCTGAGGGCGTACCCGGAGATCAACCAGCCGGCGACCGACTCGCTGACCGCGAAGTCGGCGGCGACCTGGGGGAGCAGCCCCATGATCACGAACTCGGTCAGCCCGATGCCGAACGCCCCGATCGCCAGGGCGATCAGGCCGCCGGGGAGGGCGGAGGTGCGCTGTGCCATGCCGTACCCAATCCGTGCGCTCGAAACATAAGGCGCGTGCAACTACCCGCGCCGACAACAAGATAGTTGCACGCGCCTTATACCGGCGCAAGGGTGGTAGCCTGGGGGACGTCCACGTCACACCGGGAGGAGACGCCATGGGGATCGCCGACGACGCGGTCGAGATCCGCGCGCAGGGCTGGCGTACCCTCGCCGCGCTGCACGGCCTGATCGAGACCGCCCTGGAGCGCGCCCTCCAGGCCGAGCACGACCTCTCCGTCGTCGAGTACACGGTGCTCGACGCGCTCTCCCGGCAGGACGGCTGGCACATGCGGATGCGGCAGCTCGCCCGCGCCGCGGCGCTCTCCGGCAGCGCCACCACCCGTCTGGTCACCCGGCTGGAGGAGCGCGGCCTGCTCACCCGCGTGCTCTGCGCGGACGACCGGCGCGGCATCTACACCGAGCTGACCCCGGCCGGCTCGAAGCTGCTCGGCCGGGCCCGCCCCACCCACGACCGGGTGCTCGCCGACGCTCTCGCCGAGGGCGAGCGGACCCCCGAGCTGGCCCCGCTGGTCGACGCGCTGCACCGGCTCCCCGCCGCGCGCTGAGCCGGCGGCATCGGCGGCCGGCGATGCCGACCCCGCTGACCTGGCAGGACGGGCCGTACGGGCGTACGGTGATCGGCACCCGCCCGGCGCGACCCGGCGTCGGCGGACCCCGTCGCGCAGGAGGTCACACCGTGCAGGACCGCACCCCTCGTCCGGACGAGCTGGAACCCGTCGAACGGGCCGGCGTCGACGAGCTGCGGGCGCTGCAACTCGACCGGCTGCGCTGGTCGCTGCGGCACGCGTACGACAACGTGCCGCACTACCGCCGGGCCTTCGCGGCGGCCGGGGCGCACCCGGACGACCTGCGCGAGCTGACCGACCTGGCCCGCTTCCCGTTCACCGGCAAGGCCGAGCTGCGGGAGAACTACCCGTTCGGCATGTTCGCCGTGCCCCGCGAGCGCGTGGCCCGGCTGCACGCCTCCTCGGGCACCACCGGCCGCCCCACCGTCGTCGGCTACACCCGCGCCGACCTCGACACCTGGGCGAAGCTGATGGCCCGCTCGATCCGGGCCGCCGGCGGCCGCCCCGGCGACCGGGTGCACGTGGCGTACGGCTACGGGCTCTTCACCGGCGGCCTCGGCGCGCACTACGGCGCCGAGGAGCTGGGCTGCACGGTCATCCCGGTCTCCGGCGGCATGACCGAGCGGCAGGTCATGCTGATCCGCGACTTCGCGCCCGAGGTCATCATGGTGACCCCCAGCTACATGCTGGCCATCGTCGACGAGATGGAGCGCCAGGGCGTCGACCCGCGGTCCACCTCGCTCCAGGTCGGCATCTTCGGCGCCGAGCCGTGGACCGAGGACATGCGCCGGGAGATGGAGCAGCGCCTCGACATGCACGCCGTGGACATCTACGGCCTCTCCGAGGTGATGGGCCCCGGGGTGGCGGTCGAGTGCGTGGAGACCAAGGACGGCCTGCACCTCTGGGAGGACCACTTCTACCCGGAGATCATCGATCCGGTCACCGGCGAGGTGCTGCCCGACGGCGAGCGGGGCGAACTGGTGCTCACCTCGCTCAGCAAGGAGGCCATGCCGGTGGTCCGCTACCGCACCCGCGACCTCACCCGCCTGCTGCCCGGCACCGCGCGAAGCATGCGCCGGATCGAGAAGATCACCGGCCGGACCGACGACATGATGATCGTGCGCGGGGTCAACGTCTTCCCGACCCAGATCGAGGAGCTGATCCTGCGCACGCCCGCGCTGTCGCCGCACTTCCAGTGCGTGCTGGACCGGCAGGGCCGGATGGACACCCTCACCGTCAAGGTGGAGCGGCGGGCCGGGGTGGCCGCCGACGAGGCCGAACGGGCCGGGGCGGCCCTGGTCGAGCAGGTCAAGAACACCATCGGGGTGAGCGTGGCGGTGCAGGTCATCGAGCCGGACGGGGTGGAGCGCTCGATGGGCAAGATGCGCCGGATCGTCGACCAGCGGCGGGAGCGCTGAGGTGGCGGGCGAGGACGGCCGCACCGCGGCTCACGACATGTTCGACGCCGACGTGGCGTCCAAGGGGCTCGGCATCGAACTGGTCTCGGCCGGCGACGGCGCGGCGGTGGCCCGGATGCGGGTCACCGCGGCCATGCTCAACGGCCACGCCATCGGCCACGGCGGCTTCGTGTTCCTGCTCGCCGACACCGCGTTCGCGCTGGCCTGCAACAGCCACGGCCCGGCCACCGTGGCCGCCGGCGGTGAGATCAGCTTCCTCCGCCCGGTCCGCGAGGGCGACCTGCTGGAGGCCCGGGCCGCCGAGCGGGTCCGCTACGGGCGCAGCGGCATCTACGACGTCACCGTGTCGCGGGACGGCGAGGTGGTGGCCGAGTTCCGGGGCCGCAGCCGCACCATCGCCCGGGACTGACCGGCGCGCCGGCCGGCCCACGGCCGGGGTGCGGACCAGGATGGGGCGATGGCACAGATCCTGCTCCTGCACTCCGTCTACGGGCTGCGCCCCGCGGTGCTGGCCGCCGCCGGCCGGCTGCGGGCCGCCGGGCACCGGGTGGCCACCCCCGACCTGTACGAGGTGCCGGCCACGGAGACCGTCGCGGCCGGCTTCGCGCTGTTCGACAAGATCGGCCGGGACGAGGTCCTCGACCGGGCCCGCGCCGCGGCGGCCGAACTGCCCGCCGAGACCGTGCTGGCCGGCTTCTCGATGGGCGCCGGCGTCGCCGGGGCGCTGCTCGCCGAGCGGCCGGAGGCGGCGGCGCTGCTCCTGCTGCACGGCACCGGCGGCGACCCCGGGTCGGTGCGCCCCGGGCTGCCGGTGCAGCTGCACCTCGCCGACCCCGACGAGTACGAGACGGCGGACGAGGTGGACGAGTGGCAGCGGGCGATGACCGCCGCCGGCGCCGAGGTGACCGTGCACCGCTACCCGGGCCCCGGGCACCTCTTCACCGATCCCGGCACGCCCGATTACGACGCGCCGGCCGCCGCGCTCACCTGGGACCGGGTCCTGGCGTTCCTCGCCGACCGCTGACCGACCAACCGGCCCGCCGTGGCGCGACGCCGGATCCCGGCACGCCCGTCCTCGTCCTGTCGTCCCGGACGACGTCCGGGCCGGAGTGGCCCCGTGCCCGCTCCGGCCCCGACGTCGTCGTCAGGCGGCGAGCACGGGCACGCCGGGGGCCAGGGTCAGCCGTGGTCGGGCGGATGTCGCACCCGCCCGCTCCCGGTCGGCCCGACGCGGCGGCCCGACGGCCGGCGGCCGTCCGCCCACCGGCCCGACCCGGCCCGCCGGATCGGGCGGTCGCGGTGGGCGACCTGACGGGGCTCTCGGGAGGGTTCTAGGCGACGGCTGGTGAGG
>NZ_JBEXLR010000144.1:0-12171 GCF_040610095.1 Micromonospora sp. NPDC004540 | reverse complement strand
CCCGGGCGGGGACGGCCTCCGGGGCGGAATGCCGCGCCGGCGCGGGGAGCTGCGGTCCCGCCGGTGGCGGCGCGTCCGGGGCCGCGGGCGCGGGAGAGGCCGCCGGCTCGTCCGCGGCCGCCGGAGCGTCGGGGTCGCCGGGCAGCCGGCGCGGCGCGGGCGGCGGCTCCGGCGGGCGGGCCGGCTCGGCCGGTACGTCGGGCAGCCAGCGCCCGACCCGGATACCGGTCTGCGTGAGTTCGTCCTCGGCCACCGACCCCTCCCTCGGCCACGGGCGCCGCCGAGCGTCCCGTGGCCCGCCGCTGGGAGGATGACACACACATCGATCTTCGAGAAGCCGTCGCGCGGAGGCATGTTCCCGACAGCGCCCCGGTCAGCGCCGCTCGCGCCGCCGCAGGCCACGGTCCGGGTGCCAGCTCTCCATCACGAGATGGTCCGGCGGGTCGCCGACCCGGGTCAGCACCACCTCGGTCAACTCGATCCGGAACCGGTGCGAGCCGTCCTCGCCGGGCGGCTCCTCGTGCGCCCGGCCGGCGATCTTCGCGTCGCCGGCCCAGGAGGTCGGGTCGTCCTCGGGGGCGTCCTCGGTCGGGCAGTGCAGCGCCACCCGGGGGTCGCGGCGCAGGTCGAGCGCCTTCAGCGCGCCGGCCATGCTGCCCAGCCGGAGCTGGCCGTCGTCGGCGAACTCGAACTCCGTGCCGCTGATCCGCGGCGAGCCGTCCCGCCGCAGGGTCGCCATCGTGCCGTGCTTGCGAACGGCGAAGCGGGCGCGCACCCGCGCCGCGAAGTCGGGTTCGGACGCCACCAGGTCGGACCACCATGTCATGCGGGTCAGCGTGGCAGGGAAACCTGACACCCCGCGTCGCCTTTCCCGCGCCGGGTCAGCGGATCTCGAAGCCCAGCGCCTGCGCCAGCACGACGGCCTGCTCGGCGTCGACGATCGCGCCGGCCCGCTCCACCGCCGTCGGGTCGAGCGCGGTCAGGTCGCTGCCGCGCAGGTCGGCCCGGATCAGCTTGGCGGCGTGCAACTGGGCGCCGGAGAGGTCGAGGCCGGTGAGCACCGCGCCGGTCAGGTCGGCGCCGGTCAGGTCGATCTCGCGCATCCGCGCGTCGGTGATCCGCACGCCGCGCAGGTCGGCGCCCGGCAGGGCGACGAAGGACCAGTCGCCGCCGTCGACCCGCAGCGGGCGCAGGTCGCACTGCTCGAAGCTGCTGCCGACCAGCTTGCAGCCGGTGAACTCCGCCTCGAAGAGGTTGCACCGCTTGAAGGTGCAGCGGTGGAACGCGGAGTCGGTGTGGCGGGAGGCGTTGAGGGCCACGTTGCCGAAGACGCACTCGGTGAAGGTGGCACCCTGGCTGATCGCCTCGGTGAGGTCGACGTGGAAGAACTCGCACCGGACGAAGTGCCGGTCGACCAGTCCCTCGGCGTACCAGTCCTCGTGGCGGTAGGTGACGTCCTCGACGGCTTCCGGCATGGGGCGAGACTAGTGTGACCGGCCGACACTTCCCGCTCGGCGTACCGGCCGGTAGGTTCGGCGTCGTGAGCGTCGCAGTGAGCACCGACCCGGACCGTATCGGCTTCGACCCCGCCCGGCTGGCGCGGATCGACGAGCACTTCGGCAGGTACGTCGACGACGGCCGGCTCGCCGGCTGGCAGATCGTGGTGACCCGCCGGGGCGAGATCGCCCACTCCTCGACCTACGGGCTGCGGGACCGGGAGGCCGGTGCGCCGGTCGAGCCGGACACCCTCTGGCGCATCTACTCGATGACCAAGCCCATCACCTCGGTCGCCGCCATGATGCTCTGGGAGGAGGGCCGGCTCGAGCTGAACGACCCGATCAGCCGCTGGCTGCCGGAGTTCGCCGACGTCCGGGTCTACGACCGGGGCTCGGTGCTCAAGCCCTACACGGTGCCGGCGGTCGAGCCGGTCCGGGTCTGGCACCTGCTCACCCACACCGCCGGCCTGACCTACGGCTTCGCCCAGGTCAACGTGGTCGACGGCCTCTACCGGGCGGCGGGCTTCGACCTGGGCGTGCCGGCCGGCGCGGACCTGGCCGAGGCGACCCGCGGGATGGCCCGGCTGCCACTGCTCTTCCAGCCGGGCACGAGCTGGAACTACGGCGTCTCCACCGACGTGCTGGGCCGGCTCGTCGAGGTGGTCTCCGGGCAGTCGCTGGACGCCTTCTTCACCGAGCGGATCTTCCGGCCGCTGGGCATGACCGACACCCGCTGGTGGGTCGAGGAAGCGGACGCCAAGCGCCTTGCCGCGCTCTACGCGCCGCACCCGGCCACCGGCCAGGCGGTCCGCGCCGAGGCGATCGGCCGCTACGCGCTCAGCGCGCCGGAGTGCCTCTCCGGCGGCGGCGGGCTGGTCTCCACGGCCGCCGACTACCACCGGTTCACCCAGTTCCTGCTGCGCGGCGGCGAGCTGGACGGGGTCCGGCTGCTCGGCCCCCGCACGGTGCGCTTCATGACCCGCAACCACCTGCCCGGCAACCGGGACCTGGCCTCGTTCTCCCCGGAGGGCTTCGCCGAGACGATCCTCGACGGGGTCGGTTTCGGGCTGGGCTTCGCCGTGGTGCTCGACCCGGTGCCGTCCCGGGTGCCGAGCAGCGTGGGCGAGTACTACTGGGGCGGCCTGGCCAGCACCGCCTTCTGGGTGGACCCGGTGGAGGAGGTCACGGCGCTGCTCTTCACCCAGCTCATGCCGTCGAGCACCTACCCGCTCCGCCCCCAGTTGCGCCAGCTCGTCTACTCCGCCCTGGTCGACTGACGCCCGGCCGGTTCGCCGGAACGGCACCGGTCGGGCGGGCCCGCTCCCTAGCCTGGGGAGCATGAGCGACATCGTCGTGTTCGGCGCCGGCGGCACCGCGGGCTCGCGGATCGCCGCCGAGGCGGTCGAGCGGGGGCACCGGGTCACCGCGGCGGTGCGCCGCCCGGAGGCGACCAGCTACCTGCCGCCCGGGGTCCGCACGGTGACCGGTGACGCGACCTCGGCGCGAAGCGTGCGGGAGCTGGCCGCGGACGCCGACGTGTTCGTGGTGGCCATCGGCGGCGGCGAGCGGGAGCTCTGGCGCGACGCGGCGCGGACCCTGGTCGACACGCTGCGCGGGCTGCCCGACCCGCCTCGGCTGATCCACGTGGGCGGCGGGGCGACGTTGCTGACCCCGAAGGGCACCCGGTACCTGGACGAGCCGGACTTTCCCGAGGAGTACCGGGACTCGGCCGAGGGCCAGGCCGACGCGCTGGAGATCTACCGCTCCTCGGCCGACGGGGTGACCTGGACGTACGTGTCGCCGCCGCCGCTGGAGTTCCACCCGGGCGAGCGGACCGGCCACTACCGCACCGGCACCGACCATCCGGTCACCGACGCGCAGGGCCGGTCGGTGCTCACCTACGAGGACCTGGCGGTGGCGATCGTCGACGAGATCGAGAACCCGCGGTTCGGCAACGCCCGCTTCACGGCCGCGTACTGAGGTCAGTCGGCCAGCCGGGCGGGGAAGCCGCCGGTGGCGATCGGACCCCAGCCGTCGATGGTCACCCGGATCAGCGACTTGCCCTGCTTGACCATCGCCTCGCGGTACTCGTCCCAGTCCGGGTGCTCGCCCGAGATGCTGCGGAAGTAGTCGACCAGCGGTTCGATCGCCTCCGGCAGGTCGAGCACCTCGGCGGTGCCGTCGACCTGCACCCACGGCCCGTTCCAGTCGTCGGAGAGCACGCACGCGGAGACCCGGGGGTCGCGGCGGATGTTGGTGACCTTCGCCCGCTCGGGGTAGGTGGAGATCACCAGCCGCCCCTCGGCGTCGACCCCGCACGAGACCGGGGAGGACTGGGGCCGGCCGTCGGCGCGGGTCGTCATGAGCACGACCCGGTGCCGGGGGCGGAGGAACTCGATCAGGGCGTCCCGGTCGACCCGGGTGTTGGTCGCGATGCTGCGTGCCATGCCTCGGTTCTACCAGGCGGGCCGACGGGGCTCAGCGGGGACGGCCGGCGACCCGGCGCGGGGAGGCCTGCTCGGGCACGCGCGGCCGCGCGCTCGGCCGCCAGGCCCGGCCGTTGGCGTAGATCACCCGGAAGCCGAGGTAGGAGGCGAGCGGCGCCCAGTGCGCCGAGCCCATCCGCAGCTCGGCGGCGTTGTGCCGCTGCCCGTTGGCCAGCACGTCGAGCAGCACGGTCTCGAAGGCGGCGGACTCCACCCAGTCGACCTCGCGGGTGAAGCCGCAGACCAGCGCGGCCCCGGTGACGTCGAGGAACTCGCGCAGCGCGGCGTCGGAGGCGCGCAGCACCGAGCAGCTGCCGAAGTAGAGGCGGCGCCCCTCGCACCGGCCGGCCATCCGCTCGGCGACGTCGGCCAGTTCGACGGAGTCCCAGTCGGTGAGGCAGAGCCGGCTCGGCTCGCCGTGCATGGCGAAGAAGCCGACCCGGTAGTCGGCGTACTGCTTGAGCAGCCAGCGGTCGAGGAAGTAGAAGAGCTCGTCGCGGGTGGCGGCGTCCTTGTGAATGAAGCGGATCCGGCCCAGCCGTTCGAGCAGTTCGAGGGTGGGCAGGACCGAGCCGCGCTCGTTGAGGTCCCGGTGCCACTGCCCCTCGACGCAGAAGACGCCACCCCGCGCCAACGCCCACCTCCCCCGCCCGCGAAGGTCGCCCGGTAGCCGTGTCCGGCCCCGGAGGCAGACGTTACCGGGCCGGGGCGACGAGGCGACATCACCCTGGGTGCGGCTGGTTGGCCGATTCCGTCATCGGTGCGTCGTTGCGCCGTCATCGGTTGCCGGCGGGGCGGAATGCGCGGTTCGCCATTCACCGCAATTCACAGGTAATGCCCAGGGAGAGGGCAATGTGAGAGCAATTCCGGTTATCCGCCCCGAATCGTCAGGGCGGCTGTCACGGTGGAAGGGACGGGATTTTCTGGTCAATGTCCAGCCCCAACCCCACATCACTCTCTAACCGGGAGGATTTCTGTGCGCGTCAACACGCTCAAGCGGGTGGCCGTCGCGTTCGCGCTGGCCCTGCCCGGGGCCGCGATCGCCACGGTCGTCGCCGCGCCAGCGGCCCACGCCGACGGCTGCTACACCTGGAACCGGGACCTCTATCAGGGGCGCTCGGGCGAGGACGTCCGGCAACTCCAGATCCGCGTGGCCGGCTGGGCCGCGTACCGGGACATCGTCCAGGTCGACGGGATCTACGGCCCCGAGACGGCGGCCGCGGTCCGCCGCTTCCAGTCCGCGTACGGGCTGCGCGCCGACGGCATCGCCGGCCCGCAGACCTTCGCCAAGATCTACGACCTCCAGGACAACGACTGCACGCCGAAGCACTTCAGCTACACCGAACTGGACAACGGCTGCGGCAAGGGCGGGTGGAGCGGGGGCCCGCTCTCGTCGACCGCGACCCGGGAGAACGCCGTGCGCACCATGTGGAAGCTGGAGGCGCTGCGGCGCAGCCTCGGCGACACGCCGCTCTACGTCAACAGCGCCTTCCGCAGCATCGCCTGCAACCAGCAGGTCGGCGGCGCCTCGGACAGCCAGCACCTCTACGGCACCGCGGCCGACGTGGTCTCCCGCAGCAGGTCGCTGTGCCAGGTGGCCAAGTCGGCCCGCAGCCACGGCTTCAGCGGCATCTTCGGCCCCGGCTACCCGGGCCACAGCGACCACGTCCACGTGGACTCCCGCCGGGAGAACAACCGGGACCGGTCGTCGAACACCACCACCTGGTCCGCCCCGAACTGCGGGGTGAGCTGAGCGACGTCGACGGCGGCCCGACGCAGGGGTGGGGGCTCCCTGCGACCGGGCCGCCGTCCCGTTGCCCCGGGCGGACGACCACTCCGGTTCGGCGTGCCTGACGCCACGCCGCGACCCGGAACGGTCGTCAGCTCGCCCGGGGCCAGCGCGGCCGGGTGGCGGGGGGCGCCACGGGCCGGCCGGTACCGCCGGGCCGGAGAGCGGGCCGCACCGGAGGTGCGGCGACCCGGCCGGCCGGGCCGCGCGGGGACTGGGCTGCCGCCGGCCGCCCGGCCGACGGCCCGGTCAGCACGAACGGGAAGGGCACGTGCACGAACGGATTCCCGTGGCGCACCAGCGCGTCGATCTGGCGCTCGTTGAGGCCGTGGGCCTCCAGCACGCGCCGCCCCCACCGGTGCAGCCGACAGGGGTACGAGGCGCCGTCGTTGCGGCACTTCGGTCCGGCGGGCCACTCCTCGGCGGCGTGCACCACCACCGCCCGGACCGCGAGGCGGACGTCCTCGGGGGTCAGCGGCGCCGGCACCGGCACCTCGCCCAGGATCTGATCGATGGGATCCGTCGACTGCTCACCAACTCGCACGGCAGGCCTCCCGCAGCTCGGCAGCGGTGCGGCGGACCGGCCGCACCACATCCTCGACCACTGGTACGGCCCCGCGCCGGCAGCAGTTCAATCCCGCCCGGCCGTCAGACCAACCCGGCGTCCTGCACCAGCAGCGCCACCTGCACCCGGTTGTTGAGATCGAGCTTCGTGAGCAGGCGTGAGACGTACGCCTTCACGGTGGCCACGCTCATGAACAGCTCGGCGGAGATCTCCGCGTTGGTCCGGCCCCGCCCGAGCGCCACGGCGACCTCGCGCTCCCGCTCGGTCAGCCCGTCGAGCAGCCGGAGCGCCCGGTCCGACCGGGTGTCCGGCGCCCGGGCCGGCGCCGGGGCGGTCACGTGCGCGATGAGCTTGCGGGTCACCGCCGGGGACAGGGTCGCCTCGCCGGCCGCGACCCGGCGCACCGCCGCCACGATCTCGGCGGGCGGGGTGTCCTTGAGCAGGAAGCCGCTCGCCCCGGCACGCAGCGCCCGCAGCACCTGCTCGTCGGCGTCGAAGGTGGTCAGCACCAGCACCTCGGGCGGGTCCGGCGTGGCGCGCAGCGCCTCGGTGGCGGCCAGCCCGTCGACCCGGGGCATCCGGATGTCCATGAGCACCACGTCCGGGGCGTGCGCGGCGACGGCGGCGGGCACCTCCGCGCCGTCGGTGGCCTCGCCGACCACCCGGACGTCCGGCACCCCGCCGAGGATCATCGACAGGGCGGCCCGGACCAACGCGTCGTCGTCGACGATCAGCACCCGGACGGCCGGCCCGGCGGTCACGCGGGCGCCCAGGGCAGCCAGGCGGTGAGCCGGAAGTCGCCGTCGGCGTCCCGCCCGTGGTCGAGCCGGCCGCCGGCCAGGGTGACCCGTTCCGCGACCCCCACCAGCCCGGTCCCGGTGCCGGGGATCGGCGAGCCGGCCTCGCCGACCGGCCAAGGGTTGCGGATCTCCACGGCCAGGCCGTCCCCGGGGCTGCCGGCCAGCCGGACGGTCACCACCGCCCCGGGGGCGTGCTTGCGGGCGTTGGTGAGCCCCTCCTGCACGATCCGGTACGCGCTGCGCCCGACCGCCGCCGGCACCGCCGCCGGGTCGGCGACCTCGTCCACCACGCTGACCCGCACGCCGGCGGTCCGGGACTCGGCGACCAGTGCGGGCACGTCGTCGAGGGTGGGCTGCGGGCGCTCCGGGGTGGCCTCGGCGGCCGGCTCGGCGCGGAGCACGCCGATCACCTCGCGCAGGTCCTGCAACGCGGCGTGCGCGCTGGCCCGGATCACGCCGGCCGCCCGCGCGACCTCCGCCGGGGGCGCGTCCGGGCGGAACTCCAGGGCGCCGGCGTGCAGGCTGAGCAGGGAGATCCGGTGCGCCAGCACGTCGTGCATCTCCCGGGCGATCCGGGTGCGTTCGAGCTGGCGGGCCTGGTCCAGCCGGAGCTGCTGCTCGGCCTCGGCCCGCTCGGCCCGGTCGCGCAGCGACAGCACCAGCTGGCGGCGGGCCCGGACGAAGAGCGCCCAGGCCACCGTCGCGCCGATGAAGAGCAGGGTCCAGGCCACGGCCGCCCAGAACGGCAGCACGGGGTCGGGGCGGACCGCCAGGTAGAACGGCGTGGTCACGAGGTGCCAGCCGACCAGCGCCAGGGCCACCACCAGCCGGCGGTGCACCACGATCGTGAACAGGATGATCAACAGGGCGATCCCGGAGGTGACCGAGAAGAGGGCCAGCGGCGCGGCGGCCACGGCCAGCCCGACCGGCCAGCGCCGGCGCAGCCAGAGGGCGGCGCTGGCCAGCAACCCGACGGCCAGGTCCAGGTCGTTGAGCCAGGCCGGCCCGAGGTTCAACGCGAACTCCGGCTTCGGCTGCACCGAGTCGCCGTAGCAGAGCAGCACCCAGGCCACCGAGATCAGGAAGGCCAGGCCGTCGACGAGCCAGTCCCGGGGCGTACGCCGGACCACCCGGGCCGCGGGCGCCAGGGATCCCGGCAGCAGCCAGGGGTGATCGGGTACGACGGCGCTGCTCATCCACCCATGCTAGGAAGCCCCGTCCGGGCCCCACCAGCTACCAAAGTCGACGCCTGCCGGTAGACCGAGGTATCGGCGGGTCGCGACCGCCGGCCGCTGCGCCCGGCCGGGTGGCGCCGGCAGGCTCGACGGCATGATCGAAGTCCACCACCTCACCAAGCGGTACGGCCCGCACACCGCCGTCGAGGACGTCTCGTTCCGCTGCGAACCGGGCACGGTCACCGGCTTCCTGGGGCCGAACGGCGCCGGCAAGTCCACCACCATGCGGATGATCTGCGGGATGACGACGCCCAGCGCGGGCGGCGCCACGGTCGCCGGGCGGCCCTACCGGGAGCTGCCCAACCCGGGGCGGGAGATCGGCGTCCTGCTGGACGCCTCCGCGCAGCACGCCGGGCGGACCGGGCGGGAGGCGCTGACCCTGGCCGCCCGCACCATGGGCGTGGCGCGCGGTCAGGTCGCCACCAAGCTGGACCTGGTCGGGCTCAACGAGACGGCAGCGCGGCGGCGGGTCGGGGCGTACTCCCTGGGCATGCGGCAGCGGCTCGGCCTCGCGCTGGCGTTGCTGGGTGACCCCCGGGTGCTGATCCTCGACGAGCCGGCCAACGGCCTCGACCCGGAGGGCATCTTCTGGATGCGCGGCCTGCTGCGCGACTTCGCCGACCGGGGCGGCACCGTGCTGCTCTCCTCGCATCTGCTGCGCGAGGTGGAGGCGGTGGCCGACCGGCTCGTGGTGATCGGCGGCGGCCGGGTGGTGGCCCAGGGCGGCAAGGACGAGCTGCTGGCCGGCGCCGGCACCCTGGTCCGCGCCCGGGACCAGCACGCCCTGCGGCTCACCCTGGACCGGGCCGGCCTGCCGGCCACCGCCGGCACCGACGGCGGCTACGTCGTCCGGGCCGAGCCGGAGGCCGTCGGCCAGGCCGCGGCGGACGCCGGGCTGGTCCTCACCGAGCTGCGCCCGGCCGGCAGCGGCGGCCTCGAACAGCTCTTCCTCACCCTCACCGCCGGCGCGTCCACGAAGGAGGCCGTCCGATGACCGCCGTCACCGCCCCCGCCCCCGCCCTGCGCCGCCCGGCCGCGACCGGGCCCTCGCTGGCCCGGCTCACCGGGGTGGAGCTGCGCAAGCTCGCCGACACCCGGGCCGGGCGCTGGCTCCTGATCACCATCGGCCTGGTGGCGGCCGTCATCGTGACGGTGCAGATCTTCGTGGTCGAGGACGCGGAACAGACGTTCACCGCCTTCTTCACCCCGGCCCTGTTCCCGGTGGGGCTGCTCCTGCCGGTGCTCGGCATCCTCTCGATCACCGGGGAGTGGTCACAGCGCACCGCGCTGACCACCTTCGCCCTGGTGCCCCGCCGGGAACGGGTGGTCACCGCGAAGCTCGCCGCGGTGGTGCTCGCCGCGCTGGCCTCGGTGCTGGTCAGCCTTGCCGTCGCCGCCGCCGGCACGCTGGCCTCCCGGGCCACCGGCGGCGCGGGCGCCTGGACCCTCGACTGGCACCTGCTGCCGTACGCGGCGGTGTTCCAGGTGGCGAACGTGCTGATGGGCGCGGGCTTCGGCCTGCTGTTGCTGAACACCCCGCTGGCGATCGTCACCTACCTGCTGCTGCCGACCGTGTGGAGCATCCTCGCCGCGATGATCCGGGCGCTGCGCGAGCCGGCCCGGTGGCTGGACACCTCGGTCACCATGGAGCCCCTGCTCAGCCCCGGGATGACCGCCGGGGAGTGGGGCCGGCTCGGGGTGTCGCTGGCCGTGTGGCTGCTCGTCCCGCTGGTCGCCGGGCTGGTCCGTACGCTGCGCCGCGAGGTGTCGTGACCGTGGCCGCGCGGGGATCCGGCGAGGCCGTCGTGGTCAGCGGCGGCGTGGGCGAGCTGGTGCTGATGTGGGCCGGGTTCCCGCTGCTCGGGGCGGGGCTGGGCGCGGCGCTGACCGCCGCGTCCGGCTGGGTGGCCGGCCTGCCCTGGTTCCCGTTCCAGGGCTGGTTCGCGCTGCTGGACCGGTGGCCGGCGGAGCGGTCGTACCCGGTCGGGGCGGGAGTGGCCGCGCTGGCCGGCGTGGTGCTGGCGTTCCTGGGCACCCGGGAACGGCTGACCGTGACGGTGGGGCGCACGTCGGTCCGGTTGCACCGGGACGGGCACGGGCGGGACGTGGCCCGGGCCGGGGTCGGCGGGGTCTTCCTCGACGGGCGGGCACTGGTGCTGCTGGACACCGCCGGCGGCGAGCTGGCCCGGGAGCGGTCCGACCTCGGCCCGGCGGGGCTGCGTGCGGCGTTCACCGGGCAGGGCTGGCCCTGGATCGAGCAGGACCCGTACGGGGCGGCGTACCGGCGGTGGGTGGAGGGCCTGCCGGGGCTGCCGGCCGGGGCGGACGCGCTGCTGCGGGCCCGGCAGCGGGCGGTCGACGCCGGCCGGGGCGGCGAGGCGGGTGAGCTGCGCGGCGAGCTGGCCCGGCTCGGCGTGGTGGTCCGGGACGAGAGGAAGCGGCAGTACTGGCGGCTGGTCCCCGGTCCGCCGGACCGGGACGGCGTGCGGCGGTAGCGTCGGCGGTGGGACCACCGAGGGCGGGAGGGCGGATGACCGAGCGGCAGCCGTACCGCGTGGTGGCCCGTCACCCGGGGTTCGAGCTGCGCCGCTACCCCGCCCACCTGGTCGCCGAGGTGCGCGTCGACGGGACGTTCGAGTCCGCCGGCAACGCGGCGTTCCGGCCGCTGGCCCGCTACCTCGCCGGCGCGAACCGGTCGCGGCGGGAGATCCCGGTGACCGGGCCGGCGGCGCCCGGGTCCGCCGGATCGGAGCGGATCGCGATGACCGTCCCCGTGCTCCAGGAGGAGGGCGACCGGCCACGGAGCTGGCTGGTGCGGTTCGTGATGCCGGCGAGCTTCACCCCGGCCACGCTGCCCGAGCCGGCGGACCCGCTGGTCACCACCCGGGAGATCCCCGGACAGCTCGCGGCGGCGACGCGGTTCTCCGGACGGTGGACCGCGCGGGCGTTCGAGCGGCGGGCCACCGCGCTGGGCCGTGCGGTCACCGCCGCCGGCCTACGCCCGACCGGCGCCGTCCGGTACGCCCGCTTCGACCCGCCGTGGAAGCCCTGGTTCCTGCGCCGTAACGAGGTCGTGCTCCCGGTCGCCGAATAGTCGGCGGCCGGCGCGGCCGCCGGGTCACCCCTGGACTCGGTGACCCCGCCCGCCCGAGGGGAGATCCCGTGCGCCGCTGGCCCGCCGCCCTGACCCTGGTGCTGCTGCTCGCCGGCTGCGGCGGCGGCACCGGGACGACCGTCGCGCCGGCCTGGGAGTCCCCCTCGCCGAGCGCGCCGGCCCCGCTGACCGTCAAGGAGGCGAAGGCCCGCTACCTGGCCATCGTGGCGCCGTACAACACCGCGCTGGAGGAGCTGGAGGAGGCGCTGAAGGCGGGCCGGCCGTGGCGGACGGTGCGGGGGCTGGCCGGGACGGTCGCCAGCACCAGTGCCGCCCACGCCGAGCAGCTCCGGGCCACCGCCTGGCCGGCCGTGGCGCAGGCCCCGGTCGCCGCGCTGCTCAAGGAGAACGACGTGGCGCTGCGGCACTGGCGGCTCGCGGCCAAGGCCGGCAGCGCCGCGGCGCTGATGCGGGAGATCCGGGCCGCCGCCGCGCACGACGGCGGCACCCAGGCCGGCAAGGTACGCACCAGCCTCGGCCTGCCGCTCTACCGGGACTCCTGACCGCGCCACCGCTGCGATCTTCCGGCCGGCCCCCGCGGACGGCGTCGGGGGCGCCGCGGGGTGGGGGGCGGGGGCGGGGGGGGGGGGTTGTATATGGTGTGTGGGGGGTTTTTGTGCCCGGGAGGGTGTTGGGCGGGGCGGGG
>NZ_JBEXLR010000143.1:0-12220 GCF_040610095.1 Micromonospora sp. NPDC004540 | reverse complement strand
AGCTGGTCGTCGTCGGCGGTGAACTGCGCGAAGACGCTGTCGGACATGGGCGTTTCTCCAGGTGGCAAGGCCGAGAATGGTCAGCCTAGCGGTCGTCCGACCGGTGGAGGCTCCCCAGGCCCGTATGCCGATCTTGGTCGTCGTACCCGTGGTGCAGGATGTGCGCCATGACGACGCACCACCCGAACACTCGGCGCCTGGTCTACGGCCACGCCACCAATCACGACTGCCTGGCCTTCGTCGACGCCGACACCGCCGCAGGCGAGGCCGCGGAGATCAAGGCCCTCGCGGCCGCGCGTACCTGGGGCGAGGCCCGGCAGGTGCAGATGACCCACCTGGAGAACCCCGCCGGCCCCGAATCTTACGAAGAGGACGACTACGCCGACGACAAGCCCTTCGACATCACCGAGCTGGGTGCGATCGTGGACGGGTACTGGCCCAAGATGGTCACGACGCGGGCGCTCGACGTGCTGCCGCAGGACCTGCAGGACCGGTACGGCGAAGTCGTGCTCACGGTTCACAACGGTGAGTACCTGCAGGTTCCGCTCGACGGCGAGGCTGAACTGGTCGCGGAGCTGCGCCAGCGTGGCTACGAGGTGACCCGCGACGACCAACTGATCAACCTGCTCGACGGCGTCGGCATCGGGTGGTGACCGGCGGAGGAACGACGGGAGACGCCGGCATCGCTTCCCGGCCAGCGTCTCCCGTGGCTCACGCTCACCGACGGCGCTTGTTCAGACTGGGAAGGCCGCCGGACACGGTCCGAACGCTGCCGTCCGGGTTGCTCCGGCCCGGCTTCTGCAGAGCCTCGGTGACCCGCCGACCGGCGAGGTCGGAGGCGTCCAGGTTGACCACGACCAGGTCCGACCGGCGCCAGCTCCGCAGGCGAGCCAAAGCCTGCTGGCTGTCGGCGATGCCGGTCAAGGCACGGATCGCCGGCATAGCCCGGGACGGGTCGGCGAGCAGGAGGTGGGCGAGGTCGGCGGGGCTCAGCCTGCGCGGCGAGGTGTTGCCGACCGGGACGAGTGAGGCATGAATCTTGCCGTTCTGGAGCCACAGCCACACCGGCCGTTTGCCGTCGCCGGCCCGCATCGCCGGGACGGTCGACGTGGCACTTCGGCTGACGGAAGCCGGCTTCGGCGGCGGAAGGCGGGCAGGTTGAGCGGCCGGCGGCTGCGTCCGTCGCGGCGATTGCTTCGGGACGTCCGCAGCCGAGCGGGATGAGGCGGCGGCGCCCGACGATGGCACGTCGCCGGGTTGCGGTCGCTCGGTCGGTATCCCATGCGATTCCCGCATGAAGCCGCCGGCGACCTCCCACTGCTCCGGGGTGAACCGGACAGGGATGAGCTCGGTCAGGTGCGGCGCCGACGGGTCGTGAACGGTGAGTTGCGCGCGCCGCTTGACGTGGTCGGCTGCGGTGAGCGAGCCGATGTCGAGGACCGTGGCCAGCGGTATGCGCCGGACGTAGGCCTTGCGCCACGGCAGCAACCGCCTGCGCCGGACGACAAGATGCTCCTCGTCGAACCAGGCGTCCCAACGCCGAGCGGCCAACCCAACCACCTCCCCGTGCTGCGCACCTTAGCGGCGTCATGATCATCGGCGCACTCGGCTCAACGGGCAGTTCAGATGCCAGATCGTCTGGTGGTGTCAGCGACGCAGGGGGCGGGCACCCTCACCGCGATGAGTCCGTCCTTCGGTGTCCACCTGCGATCGACGCTGTCGTGGCGGCCCTGACCGCTCGTGCCGCCGCGATCGGCCAAGCCCCCGTCCCAGCCTCGCCGACATGCCCGCCCCCAGCACCGGAGGCTGAATCGCCCTACCGCCCACCTCGCTGGCCAGCCTCACCACAAACACAAAGGCTGACGGTCGCGAGACCGGCGCAACGCCGCCTGCCTACTCGTCACGCCGGCGGTGGTCAGCCGGCCAGCACGTGGTGACCCGGTCAGCGGCGTAGGCGCCGCGAGTAGGCGCCGTCGTGGTCGGTGCGGAGCAGGCAGCGCCGGCCGCCGGGCATCAGCGCATCGCAGAAGACCCAGTGGCGTACGTTCTGGTCGTCCTCGGCGGAGACGGTGGTCCTGCCCGGTTCGGTCTCCGGCAGGACGAGCAGCCAGCGGCCGACCACCCGGGCCAGGCGCTGCGCGGCGGGCAGGTCGGCGGCGACGACCGGCAGGGTGGATGACGTACCGCTGGGTCACTGCTGGTATCCCCAGACATCGCGGGCGCGGGCCTGGTCGGACTGCCAACGGCGCAGCGCGTCCTTGACGACGGCGGCCTGCCGGCAGCTTGTGGCCAGCGCGACTCGTTCCCACCCCGCCCAAGACCCTGGACGAGATGTGGGGCATGTGTAGCATCGCGTCCAGTCTCAGGGTGTCCACATCTCAGGGGGAAGTCCACTTCGGGGGCCACCCCGTACTCGGGACGCTTTCCGAAGCGGTTCCATTACCTCGTCCTCGCCCATCGCTACTGGTGGCTGCGGGATGATGCTGGTTCGTGCTCCTTCGACGGGCGTACCTCGGTGTCTCAAACGCGCTCGCGCCGCTGCGGCTGCTGCCGGGAAGTGATCGGGACACGGACGCTGAGATCCTCGCGCTGCCCTGGAGCGGGCAGCGCTATGAGCTTGTCCCGTTCGGCCTTGAGATGCGTCTCGGCCCAGGCGATGACTTCGCGCTCCTGCGTGAACATGACGACCTGGTGCTCGACGCTGATCTCGTGCAGGAGTTCCATGATGGCCAGCTTGCGGTCCCGGTCCGACTGCGTCGTGACGTCGTCGAGGATCAGCGGAGCGATCTCCGTGCCGCCGGAGAGCACCTGCGAGAGGGTCACCCGCAGTAGCAGAAACAGCTGCTCGGTCGTGCCCTGCGACAGCAAGGCCGCTTGGCGGATCGCGCCGTTGGCATCCGTAACCTGCATCGTTAGGGTGCTCGGCTCCACGGCTACATCCAGGTAGCGCCCGCTGGTGACGCGGGGCAGCCACGGACGCATCCTCGCCTCCAACGCCGGGGCGATGCTAGCGTGCGCCCGCTCCTTGGCGAGGTTGAGCTGCGCGGTCGCCGCGTCGATGCACGCCGCCAGTGTGGCGACCTGAACGGCGGCGCGCTCGGCGTCCGCCTCATGCTCGATCGCCTCGGCCACGGAACCCAGTACCTGGCTGAGTTGCTGCTGCTGCCCCTCAAGTTGGCCCGCCCGGCCGATCACCACTTCGTACCGGCGGGCGGCCTCCGCCCGGAACTGGTCGAGGTCGGTCGGCCGCGTGTCCGGCTCCGGCCCGGCGCTTTCGACGAGCGAGGCAAGCTCCGCCTGCCACTCGGCGAGATCCCGTCCGGCTAGCACCTGGTCAAGACGGGCGGCGAGCGAGCGTCGCTCAGCCAGCGCCTCCCGCTTGGCTTCCTGGTCGCGTTCCCACAGCCGCAACTGCCCCACCGCCTGTGTGACGGATGACGCGTCAACTCCGAGCGCGTCAGCGAACCCGCACACGGCGACGCCCTGGCGCTTCCGCTCGGCAACGGCCGCCGCGTGGGCAGACTCCACCTGCTGGCGCTGTTCGTGGGCGGCGACCAGGTCCGGCCGCCGAGCGGCGCGTTGTGCGACGGCGACGCGTTCACGACACGCGGCCACGTAGGCCTCGAAGGCCTGCATCACCTCATCCACCACGTCGTCGGTGACCTCGGACGGGATCTCCCGGCCGAGGAATTCCGCGAGCACGCGCAGCGCATCGTCGCGCGTCGCGCGCGAATTCGCCGCCTTCTCGGCGTGCACCCGTGCCCGCTCCCGTGCCGCGTCGGCGTCGTCGATCGCTCGCGCGAGCTGCCGCAGCGTCACCGGATCAGGGTCGAGCTGCTCGGCCATTACCCGCGACCGCGCGTCCGCCACCCGTTCCTGGTGCTGGCGCAACGCGGTCTCCTGCGCCATGAGTTCGGCCTGGACCTCCGTGAGGTGCGGGTCCGGCCTTGGCACCACCGGCGGCTGCACATCCTCGAGCACGGGCGCAGGCGCCAGCGCGGGCGCCTGTTTCTTGAGCAGATCCTGCAGTTCGGCCAATCTTGGGTCCGGTGTGGGAGCCGCCGGCGGCTCGACCTCCTCGAACACGGGCGGCACGGGCGCGACCGGAGCCTGTGCCTTCAACTCGACCTGAAGCTCCGTTAGCCTGGGGTTGACGACCGGTGCCACGGGCGGCTCGACCTCGTCCAGCACCGGCGGTGCCGGAGGCTGCGCCTTCAGCAGGCCTTGCAGCTCCGCCAGGCGCGGATTGGGCACGGGAACCGCAGGCGGCTCAACCTGCTCGACCGTGGGCGGCGCAGGCGCGACCGGAGCCTGGGCCTTCAGCTCGATCTGCAGCTCCACCAGCCGTGGGTCGGCCGTGGGAGCGACGGGCACGGTGATCTCCTCCAGCCTCGGGGGTGCCGGCGGAACTGGTGCGGCCGGCCCGGTATCGGTGTCATCGGCTGGTTGCGCCGCCGCGGCTGACGTACGTCCGGTCAGGAAGCCCGCGACCAGAACGGCACCGCCGACGATCGCCAGGAGACTGCCGGGCAGCACGACGCCGGCAATGGACAGCACGATGCCGACAACGAGGAGGGCCGCTCCCACCGAGAGGAGAATTGTCGACCGTCTCCTGGCCGCCGCGGCGAGTTGTTCGGCCTGCCGCCGCTCGGCCTGGCGTCGGGCCGCACGATCGGCCTGCACACGTTCGAAATTCGCCGCGGCCCGCGTGTGCGCGTCGACCGCAGCCGTGTGCGCCCAGCCCTTCTCCTCGTTGCGCCGGGTCGCGGCCTCGTACGCGGCCTGTGCCTGTGCGTAGGCGGCCGCAGCGTCTTGCGCCTTCCGATCAAGTGACTCGAACTCGGCGGTCCGCTCGTTGCGCGTCCGCTCGAATGCCGCCAGCGCCTGCGCGTGTGCCTGCGCCGCCTCCTGGTGGGCGCGCTGCTTCTCGTCGTTCTGGCGGACCACGGCGTCAAAGGCCGCCTTCGCGCTCGCGTGCGCGACCGCCGCCTCCTCGGCCTCACGCCGCAGGGCCTCATACTCTGCGGTCTGTTCGGCCTTGACGCGCTCGAACTCGGCGAACGCGAGCCGGTGTTCCTCGACAGCCACGGCGTGGGAGCGGCGCCTCTCCTCGTTGCGATGGATCGCGGCGTCGTATGCCCCTTGGGCGCGCACATGGGCGGCAGCGGCATCCGCGGCCTGGGTCTGCAGGACGGCATACTCGGCGGCCCGCTCCGCCTGCACGCGCTCAAAGTCGGCCGAGGTTCGCGCGTGCAGCTCGACTGCTTCGTCGTATGTGCGCTGTTTCTCCTCATTCTGCCGGATTACGGAGTCGTACGCGGCCTTGGCGCTCGCGTACGCGACGGCCGCCTCTTCGGCCGCCTGCCGCAGGGCCTCGAACTCGGCAGTCAGTTCCGCCTTGGCGCGCTCGAACTCCGCGAGCACCCGGTCGTGCTCGTCGACCACCGCCGCATGCGCCCGCAGCGTCTCGTCGTTGCGCGCCGTCGCGGCGTCGTACTCCGCCTGCGCGTTCGCATAGGCGGTCGCCGCATCCTGCGCCTCCTGGCGCAGCGTCGCCAACTGCAGCGGCAGGGCGGGGTCGATCACGGGCAGCGGCGCCTCGAGCGCGTCGGCGAGGGCGCGCAATTCGTCGGGGGACAACTGCGTCGCTACGTTCTTCGGGGTGTCCGCCGGGGCGTTGCGCACGTGAGTGGTCAGGGCTGTCTGCGCCCGGGACAACTCGCGGTGCGCCGCCTGCACCTCGGGGCGCGGCTCCAGGTCGCCCTCCGGGTGATCGGGCAACGCGTCGATCTCGGCCTGCAGGTCCGCTGCCGACAATCCCGGGGGCAGCGGCGCGACGTCGCTGCCGGCCTCGAATGCGCCGAGAACTGCAGCGGCGGACCGTACCTTGTCCTCGTCGACGGTCAGGTCCGCTTCGGCCAATCGAGCGAGCTCGGTCGAGTGATCTACGGCCTGCTCCACCCGTGCCCGCAGCTCATAAACGTCCTGCCATCGCAGTAGACGGTCGGCGAGTTCCAGATCCTCACGCGCCCGGCGGAGTGGGACGTCGATGCGCTGCCGTTCGGCGATCGCCTCGGTCAAGCGGATCAGGTCGTCGCGGCGAGCGGCGGTGACGGCGCGGGCCTTGTCGAGGTCCATTCGCCTCGCTCGCAACGGCCGGTTGCCGACGGACGCGGACCCGACCCAGTCGCTGCGGTGGTTGGCCAGCCACGTGAGGGCACCGTCGGCGGTGGCGTCGACCGCCTCAGTCGTGGCCGCACGCTCGAGCAACTCCTGGAGTTCGCTCGCGTCGTTGGAGACCCTCAGGATGTCCGCCTGACCAGTGAAGATGGTGGCCCGCGCCGAGTCGCGGTTGAGTCCGAGCAGCCGGGTGCCGTCGAGCGTCGCCTCCGTGGTGAGTTCGATGCCGAGGCGCCGCTCCAACTCCGTGAGCGTGACTGGCCGACGGGTGGAGGCATCGACGATGCGAGCCTCGCCCTTCACCAGGTCGTGCTCCAAGGCCAGCGTCAGGCCGCTGTCGAGCGTCACGGTGACGCCGGCGCTCCATCGCGATCCCGCCCACGGCTTGTGGCGTTTGGCGAATTCCGCCTGAGCGGTGGTGCCACGGCCACGCATGCGGCGGCGTCCGGCGAGGCCCGCGTACGTCGCGGCGAACCAGGACGACTTGCCCGCCTCGTTGGGGCCATGGACAACGTTCAGCCCCGGCGCCAAGTCGAGGGTCTCGCTGCGTAGCGGACCGAATGCGCTGGCCCGCACAGAACTGATATACATGCGTCAGGCTCCCTGGGCGTTCGCGTCGAGGGCGGCCAATCCCAGGGCCGTCGTCTGGTGGCGCTCCAACTCGTTCGTGCGAATGTCGACCATCGCCCGCAGGAACTCCGATCGGGCGCTGCGATCGGTGGAATCGGGCGTTGCGCGGCCGTAGGCCAGCGGGTCCAGGTCGACAACGACCCCCGGAGGCAGTTCGGGACCGCCGAAACCGGGCAGGAGCACCGTAGGCGCGAGCGTCCCGGTGAGCCGCACCAGTAGCGGGCCTTCGACTTCCAGCGCACTGTCGATGCTCGCCGCGAGCGCGTCGGTGGTCTGCAGTCGGGCCACGTCGATCTCCACGAGCCGGCCCGGCTGGGCGGGCAGATCGACACGCTCCGCGGGCCGGTTGGGGTCGTCGCCGTCGACGATCAGCGCGTAGCCACCGGCAGCGCGCGGGTCATGAACGAGGTCCGGGACCGTCAGGATCTTTCCCGCCATCGCCGTGCCAGTCGTGATATGCAGATCGTCGTGGCGCATGTTCAGCCGGTCGAGGTCCGCCTCACCCATTCCTGCCCGGACGAGCACGCGCGGGCCAGCCGCATCGGGGACCCGTGGTGAGGAACCGGCCGGGGAGGTCCATGCGCTCGCCCAGACCATCGGAACCGTTGGGCTGGGCTCGTACTCCGCCGCCGACCAGATGTAGGTATTGGTGGGCCAGTCTTGGAAGCCGTACGGTCCGGCACCCCCGATCCAGTCGGAGCGTCCCGGTGTGATCAGGACATTGCCGCGGAACGTGCCGAGCACCTTGGCGGCGTAGTCGGCGGTCGCCGGCACAGCCGTGGCCCGGTCCAGCAGATCCCCGGCGATCACAAGGGCGCCGACGTTTCGTCGGTGGGCCTCATCGACGACACGCGCCAGGACATCGCGCGACCACTGTCGTAGTGCGACGCCGAACGGCCCGCCCAGCTGGCTCCAGGCGCGGTCGAGATGCACTCCCGCGACGATCATGAGATCCACGGAGCGCCTCCTTCACACCGATGGTGTTTGTATGCTCTTGCCGAGGATCATGACAGGGCAATGTGCGGAGGATCATGGCGGGCCTTCGAGTATCTCCCCACACCCGAGTGCACGGGCTCGTGGCGGGCGAATTGGTGGAAATCATCGAATGGACTTCCGCCGGCTCTGGGGTATTCGTACGATTTCGCGACGACCTCGGACTCGAGTCGACGCGCATGCTCTCCGAGGAGGACCTGACCGCCGTCGTGCCGGTCGAGAACACGGGCCCGACCCTGGACGCCGCGCCCGAAGCCTTCTGGCTCGCCGTGGAGGCACTACGACTGCGGCACGCGCACCTGCTCAATCCGCTGCTCTCGGTGTCCTCGTCCCACGTCGAGGCACTGCCTCACCAGGTACAGGCCGTCTATGACCATCTGCTGCGCAACCACCCGCAGCGCTTCCTCCTCGCGGATGACCCAGGGGCCGGCAAAACGATCATGGCTGGGCTGTTCATCAAGGAGGCGCTGGCGCGTGACTGGGTACGCCGCTGTCTGATCGTCGTTCCTGGCAGCCTCGCCGAACAGTGGCAGGAGGAACTGGCCGAGAAGTTCGCGCTCCACTTCGAGATCTTCGAAACGTCCCTCATCGGTGGTCGGCGGCTCGACGACGATCCTTTGCGGGAGCATCCTTTCCTTATCGCCCGTCTGGACCAGTTCTCCCGCAATCCGCGACTTATCGAACTGGTCACCAATCCGAACAAGTCGCACTACGACTTGGCGATCTTTGACGAGGCGCACAAGCTGTCGGCGCGCACGTGGGGCAATAAGGTCATCAAGTCCAAGCGGTTCCAGTTCGCCGAGGCCGTCCGGGAGGCAACTCCGGCCACGCTGCTCATGACGGCCACTCCGCACAACGGCAAGGAGGCCGACTACCAGCAATTCCTGTCCCTGCTGCGGCCCGCGGGCCAGGACCGTTACATCGCCGACGCGGCGAGGGACGGACTCATGCGCCGCTTGGTCAAGGAGCGGCTGGTCCACCTGGACGGGTCGCGTCTGTTTCCGGAGCGCCGGGCCAGCACCGTGGCGTACCGGCTCACGCCGCTGGAGCGCGACCTCTACGAGGACGTCAGCGAGTACGTCCGCGAGGAGATGAACAAAGTCTCGGGCGACGATACGAAGCGCAGCGTCGGCTTCGCGTTGCTGATCCTTCAGCGCCGGCTCGCCTCCTCGCCCGAGGCCATCCTTCGGTCGCTCGCGCGGCGTCACGCCCGGCTGCAGAGCGAGGCCGCCCGCGTGCAGGCCGCCGACCGCCGACTCGCCGAGGCTCTCGCCGCGAGCTTAGGCCTGCAGCCGGAGGACCCGGACGAGCTGAGCGCCGCGGATGCCGAGAAGTACGAGGACGACGTCGCCTCGGTGGCCACCGCCGCGCGCACGCTCGAGGAGCTCGAGACCGAGATCCTGATCCTCGAACGCCTCGTCCAGAAGGCGGAGGCCGTGCGCGAGGCGGGCGTCGACGCCAAGTGGGAGGCGCTGGCCGACCTGCTCAAAAGCGACGAGATGTACGACGCGGCTGGCCAGCGCCGCAAGATCGTCATCTTCACCGAACATCGCGACACCCTGGAGTACCTCGAGCAGCGCCTGTTCGAGCTCCTCCCTGCGTACACCGAGATCCAGGTCATCCACGGCACCATCTCGCGGCCCGACCGGCGCCTGGCCCAGATCCGCTTCACCCAGGAGCCCAACAGCTCAATCCTGATCGCGACCGATGCCGCAGGCGAAGGCGTCAACCTCCAGGTCGCGCACCTGATGATCAACTACGACATTCCCTGGAACCCCAACCGACTCGAGCAGCGGTTCGGCCGGATCCACCGCATCGGCCAGCGTCACACCTGCCACCTCTGGAATCTGGTCGCGGTGGACACCCGCGAGGGTGACGTGTTCGAGACCCTGCTCGCCAAGCTGGAAGTCCAACGCGAGGCCCTGGGCGACCAGGTCTTCGATGTGCTCGGCCAAGTCCTCACCGACGCCAGCCTCGGCCAACTGCTCTCTGGGGCGCTGAGGGGGGCAGCCCCTGGCGAGATCGAGTCAGCCCTCGACCGGGTGTCCAGCGACCTGGAATCGGCCGTGCGGCAGCGCGCCGCCGCGTCGAGCAGCCTCACGCCAACGGAACTCACTGCACTACGCAAGGCCATGGAGCAGGCCAGGGCATCCAGCTTTCAGCCCGATGTCGTGCGTGACTTCACGCTCCGCTCTTTTGCCACCTTCCACGGCGACATCACTCCACTTGGCTCGGTGTGGCGGGTCGTCCACGTACCCGAACGGCTGCGCGCCCGGTTCGGCTCTTCGCTCATGACTCGCTACAACGCGGTCACGTTCGAGCGCTCAGAGGGCCCCATCACGAGCGTCGAGCCTCCGGAGCTCATCTCGCCAGGGCATCCCCTGCTGGGTGCGCTGATCCAGGCCGTCGACCGGGAGCATGGGGACGCCCTGACGCAGGGGATCGTTCTCGAGGACGACCGCGAGAACGACGACTACACGGTGGTGACCCTCGTGGCGCCTGACTCCGTTTCCACATACAAGATCTACACTAGTGGCGCCGAGCACGCCGTGAACCTCGCGCTCTACACCGACCTTCAGGTGGGCCGACCCGGCGCGCCAGACGAGGTCGCCGCGGCGAACGAGGCCATCGCTGCTCTAGGCTCACATCACACCGACGCGCGTATCGCCGCAGTCGCCTACGTGCGCGGCACAGCAGATCCGCGGACAGGTGAAGCCTGGCGCACGGCACGCCAACGACTGCGCGATGAGTTGACCGCAGCCGGCGAGACACCGGTCAATGCCCTGCCCGGCCAGGGCTGGGACTTCATGACTGGCGACGACGAGATCACCTTCTGGTCGGCGGTCCCCGCCTTGAGCCACGCTCAACGCCGACGCTCAGAGCAGCACACAGCAGCGAACGTCGGCGCAGCCCACTACATACTGCGCGGCATCCACATGTAGCGCTCGCGCTGCTAGACCAGATTGGGGCTCCATCCGAGACGCGCGTTTACGCGCTGAGCCTCTTCCAAGCTGTTCTTGCAGCTCAGGGCGGGTGCGGCAAGCCCGGAGATCGATGAGGGCGAGGCTCCAGGTAAGACAGCGGTCGACCAAGATCCGATGCCCCGACCGGTGCCGCACCGCGAGCCGCTCGGCCTGTTTCCAGTCTTTCGCCGCAGGGCCGAATGTCAATCCCCTGAAATCGTGGAGGTTCCGTTATGCGGCCTGGGCCTCCGAGGGCACGGGTATCTGGTCGTTCGTAGTCGATGGGTGAGCGCCAGTCGCAGACGGGGTGCTGGCGGCGCCCGTTGTAGAAGTCGGTGATCCAGGTCGCGATCTTCAGTCGCGCCTCGCTGCGGGAGCGGAACTGGCGGCGATGCACGTACTCGACCTTGATGGTGGAGAAGGTGGCCTCGGCGACGGCGTCGAGGCACGACCCGGCGCGGCCCATCGACTGGCGTACCTTCCATCGGGCGCAGGCGCGGGCGAATTCGGCCGAGGTGTACACCTCCCGGGCCTTCGCCGCCGAATGCCAGACCGCCGAAGTCCGGCGGTCGATGAGGGCGGTCGGTAGCTCCGCCGACAACGCCGCCGCGGAATCGTTCAACGCCACCTTCAAACGCGAGACCCTGCAAGGCCGCCCCGCCTTCACCGACGAACGCGAAGCCCAACTCGCCGCGTTCCGCTGGATGCACTGCTACAACGGCGCTGCAAGGGCTCGTCCTTGCACTGTCGGCGAGCGCGTGGTGTGACCCTGCGGCCGGACAGGCACGCTTGCCACCTAAAGCGGTCCGGATGATTCTCGTTTGGCCCCAATGGACCATTCTGTGTTCGCGTTACGACCGCAAGAATCGCCACCATGGCGCTTTCCACCCCCGAGGCTTCCGCAGCCTCCGGCCAGTCTCAGGTCGAGGGGCCGAACTGGTGCGAGCCAGGTCTGCTGGCGCGCGCAGGCCGCTACCCGCTGGCCGTGGAGGCGCCAGTGATGTCGGCTGTCGACATGCTGGTCCCCGGCGTCTCGACGGTAACCCGATACGCCCGCTACTACACCCTCTACTGGGCCATTGCTGCCCACGCGGAGCGCGTCGGGCTGGACCGGGAAGGTTGCCGCCGGCTCCTCCGTCGTGCCGAGGTGGGCCTGGCCCGCATTTCCCTCGCCAACGACAGCGCGGATGAACCGCCGGGACTGGCTCACGGCGTGGATGCGTACCTGCGGCTCACGCCCGAGCCTGGGTCGGAGTTCGCGCTCGCGGACGTCTCCGGGAAAGGCTCGTACTCGCCGCGCAATTGGGGTTTCTGGTCGCAGTACAACGGCCCGAGCGTGGCCCTCGGCACGGTATCGCTTGACGGAGGCGCGTTGCGGGCCGGCCGACACTCCTGTCCGCCCGCGGTCAGCGAGTTTTTCGCTCCGCTGATCACGGCCACCGAACGGAGCGGTG
>NZ_JBEXLR010000142.1:0-12293 GCF_040610095.1 Micromonospora sp. NPDC004540 | reverse complement strand
GCCGCCACCGGCGCCACCGCGGCGGCCCGCCGGGCCGGGCCGACCGCCGAGCCGACCGTGACGAGGACGCCCACGGCGAACGCCACCAGCACGGTACGGGCGGTCAGCACCAGCCCGCCCTCCGGCAGCGGTACGCCGAACGCCCCGGCCAGGTCCCGGATGCCGCTGGCGGCGGCGATACCGAGGCCGAGGCCGACGGTCGAGGCGGCGAGCCCGACCAGCAGCGCCTCGCCGAGGACGGAGCGCAACACCTGCCCGCCGGTCGCCCCCGCGGCCCGCAGCAGGGCGAGTTCCCGGGTGCGCTGGGTGATGACGATGGAGAAGGTGTTGGCGATCAGGAACGCGCCCACCAGCAGGGCCGCCGCGGCCAGGGCGAGCAGCACCAGTTGCAGCCACCCGAGCTGGTCCCGGGCGGCCGCCGCCCCGGCCGCGGCGATGTCACGGCTCGGGGTGACCTCGTAGCCGGCGCCGACGGCGGCGCTGATCCGGTCCCGCAGTTCCTCCGGGGCGACGCCGGGCGCGGCGACCACCGCCACTTCGGAGACGGCGGTGCCGAGCCGGAGCAGCCGCTGCGCCGAGGGGAGGGTGACCAGGGCGACCGTGCTGTTCGGCAGGCCGCCCCGGGCACCGAACCCAGCCAGGCCGACCACCCGCAACCGGGCGGTGTCGATCGCCCGGACCGTCACGGTGTCGCCGAGCCCGATGCGGTGACCGCGGGCGGTGTCCTCGTCGATCACCACCTCGTCGTCGGCGGCCGGCGGTCGGCCGCTGCGGACGCTGAACGCGCCGACCGGGGCCGGCACCCAGGAGGACAGCACGGACGGCCCGCTCGGCACGACCGCCGTGCCGTCAACCTCCAGCAGGCCCTGGCCGCGGACCAGCGGCCGGGCGGCGGCCACGCCGGGCACGGCGCCGATCCGCTCCGCCAGGCCCGCCGGCAGCGGGTCCCGGGCGACCTCGACGCCCATCGCGGAGTCGAAGGCGACCGCGTCCCGCACGGTCAGGTCGACGCCGGCGGTGGCGGTGCGGAACTGGTCGTCCAGCAGCCGGCCGGACGTGTCGGTGAGGATCAGGCCGCCGGTGGCGAAGGTGACGCCGAGGACGACCGCGAGCAGGGTCAGCGCCAGCCGGGTCCGCCGGGCGAGGGTGGTACGCAGGGTCAGCCGCCACATGTCAGTTCCCCCCAGTGGCCGCGGGCGCGGCCAGGCGCGCCATGTGAGACAGGATGGCCGGCACGGTCGGCGCGTCGAGTTCGCCGTCGATCCGGCCGTCGGCGAGGAACACCACCCGGTCGGCGTACGCGGCGGCGTGCGGGTCGTGGGTGACCATCACGATGGTCTGCCCGAGCTCGTCGACGGCCCGCCGCAGGAAGCCGAGCAACGCCTCGGCCGCCTGCGAGTCGAGGTTCCCGGTCGGCTCGTCGGCGAACACGATTTCCGGGCTGGTGACCAGCGCGCGGGCCACCGCGACCCGCTGCTGCTGGCCACCGGAGAGTTCCCCGGGCCGGTGCCGTAACCGGTCGGCCAGGCCGAGGGTGGCGACCAGGTGGGCCAGGCGTTCGGGGTCGGGCCGGCGGCCGGCGAGGGTGAGCGGCAGGACGATGTTCTCCCGAGCGGTCAGGGTCGGCACCAGGTTGAAGGCCTGGAACACGAAGCCGATCCGGTCCCGGCGCAGCAGGGTGCGGTGCCGCTCGGTCAGGTGGCCGAGGTCCGTCCCGCCGAGCAGGATCTGCCCGGCGTCGACGGTGTCGAGGCCGGCCAGCGCGTGCATGAGCGTCGACTTGCCGGAGCCGGACGGGCCCATGATCGCGGTGAACCGGCCGGCCGGGATGGACACGGTGGCGCCGTCCAGGGCGCGGACGGCGGCGTCGCCGCGGCCGTAGGTGCGGACGACGCCGCGGGCCTGCACGGCGATGGTGGTGGTGGGTGCGGGGGCGGTGCTCGTGGTCATCGGGGATCTCCTGGCTGGGTGGGGGCGGGTGGCTCAGCGGGCGGTTCGGCGGCGCAGCGGGGTGCGGGTCGCGCGAACGGTGGCGGCGTGCCGGTCCCGGCGCAGTTGGCGGACCAGCTCGGCGCGCTCCAGCTGGAACAGCTCGGCGGTGAGCAGGTGGTTCATGGCAACTCCTCGGTCAGGTGCGGATCGGTGACCTGAGGAGAGTCGCCCGTCGCGCTGTCCGGACGCTGGCTGTCGACAGCGCGGCGGCGGACAGCGGATGGACAGCCGGCCGCCAGCGGCCTCAGCCAGGCTGGCGGCATGGTGGAACGGAACGACCCGACGGCACCCGCTGCGCGCGCGACACGGGTGCTGACGGTGACGGTGCCGCCCGGGATGTGCCGGCGGTGCGTCCGCGCGGTCAGCGGCCGGGTGAGCGACCTGCCCGGGGTGGTGTCGCTGGAGTTCGACGTGGACGCCGGCACGCTACGGGTGGGCGGGGAGGTGGATCCGGCCGCGCTGCGCCGGGCTGGCCTGACGGTCTGCCCGGACGGCCCGGACTGCTCCGGTTAGCGGCCAGCCTTCAGGTCCGCGGCGGCTCGCCGGGCCGCGTCAGCTTCCTGCGGTCGCCCCGCGGCCGTCGCCGCGTCGGCCGCCAGCGACCAGAGCCGGCGCCGCGCCCACGGGAACTCCCGCTCCTGGAGCAGGTCCAGGGCGCGTCGGCACTCGTCCACCGCGCCGACCTCGTCGCCCGCCGCGTACCCGATCCGGGCCCGGCCCCAGGCGGCCCAGGCCTGGCAGCGCGGGTTGCCGCTGCGGCGGGCGGTGTCGTCCGCCTCGGCGAGCATCGCCGCCACCCCGTCGACCTCGCCCCGGTCCAGCCGGGTGTGCGCGAGCTGCACGAGGGTGAACGCCGTCGCGTGGGGGGAGGGGTTGCGCCGCGCCTCGGCCGCCGCTTCCTCGAGCGTGGCGATCGCCTCGTCGGGCCGGCCGGCCTCGCGCAGCGCGATGCCGAGGTGCGCCAGGATCCCGGCAGGAAGCAGCAGGTCGCCCGCCTTCCGCGTCCACTCGAGGCTGCGGGCCCACTGCTCGGCGGACCGCTCGAAGGCCCCGGTCCGCAGATCCAACAGCGCTTCGACGTAGTGGACGGTCCCGTGCCACCAGGGGTCGTCGGTGTCGCCCCGCTCGCGGATCGCCTGGTCGACCATCGCCCGGTACCGGTCCGGGTCGCCGTCGTACTGGCCCTCCCACGCGACGACCAGCCGCGATGTCGCGGTGTTGACCGGGTCGCCCAGGCGCTCGAACGCCACCACGCTCTCCCGGGCCGCGGCCCGCGTGTGCGCGGTGGGGTAGTAGACGCCGAGCAGGCCGATGCGCTGCAGGGCGGCGGCCCGTGCGGCGGGCCCGGGGTCGCCGGCGGCGAGCAGCGCGGTCAGGGCCCGGATCCCCTCGTACCGCGGGCCGTAGTTCCAGAACAGGAAGAGGGCGTCCGCCAGCCGCAGGCCGGCGTCGACCCCGTCGCGCCGGTCCAGGCAGCGGTCGATCGCGGCGCGGAAGTTGTCGTGCTCCTCGGTCAGCCGCGCCCAGGCGTCGGCGTCGGAGCGTGCGTGCGGTCCGTACCGCTCGGCCAACTCGGTGAAGTGGGTGAGGTGCCGGTCGCGGGCCGCCTCCGTCTCGCCCGCCTCGGCGAGCCGGGCGGCGGCGTACTCCCGGATGGTGACCAGCAGCCGGAACCGTCCCGTTGTCGGGTCCGGCACCACGAGGGACCGGTCGACCAGGCGGAAGAGCAGGTCGAGGACCTCGTCGGCGGCCAGGCCGCCGAAGGCGCAGACCTGCTCTGCGGCGGCCAGGTCCCAGCCGCCGCGGAACACCGCCAGCCGGCGCAGCAGCCGCCGCTCGGCCTCGGAGAGCAGGTCGTGGCTCCAGTCGAGGGTGGCCCGCAGCGTGCGGTGCCGGGCCTCGCTGGTCCGCGCGCCTGCGGTGAGCAGCGCGAACCGGTCGTGCAGCCGGGCCGCGATCTCCCCGGGCGGCAGCGCCTTCACCCGCGCGGCGGCCAGCTCGATGGCCAGCGGCATGCCGTCGAGCTGCCGGCAGATGTCCGCCACCACCGGCGCCGTCGACTCGTCGAGGACGAACCCGGGGCGCACCGCCCGCGCGCGATCGACGAACAGGGCCACCGCCGGGCTGTCGCCCAGTTGCGCGAGACCAGCCGGCCCGTCGGGTACGCCGAGCGGCGCCACCGCCAGCTGGGTCTCGCCGGGTACGGCCAACGCCTCCCGGCTGGTGGTCAGCACGGTCACCGCCGGGCAGGCCGCGACGAGCTGCTCGACCAGTTCCGCGGCCTCGTCGATGACGTGCTCGCAATTGTCGACCACGAGCAGGACGCGGTCGGCGCCGAGCCAGGCCACCAGCGCGGCGGTCGCGGCCGGTCCCGGCCCGCCGGCGGCCACGCCGAGCTGACCGGCGACCGCCTCGGGCAGGTCCGTCCCGGTCGGCATGGCGGCCAGGCGGACCAGGTGCACCCGGTCGGCGAGGGCGTCGTCGGCGTGGCGTGCCACCTCCAGGGCGAGGGTGGTCTTGCCGACGCCGCCCGGCCCGGTCAGTGTCACGACCCGCGCCTCGCGCACCCGGTCGAGCACCCGGTGCACGTCGTCCTGGCGGCCGATGACCGAGGCGAGCCGGCGGGGCACCTCGTCGCGTTGCGGCGCCCGGGGGACGGGGATCGGCGCCGCCCCCGTTCGGCCCGGCGTCGCGGCGGGCGGCTCGGCCGGATCGGCCACGGCGGCCGGCGCCGGGGCGGGCACCTGCTGGCGCAGGATCGCCTCGGCGAGCGCCTGGAGTTCGGGTGCCGGGTCGATGCCCAGCTCGTCGGCGAGGCGGTGCCGCAGCGCGTGGTACGCGGTGATCGCGTCCGCCTGCCGCCCGCCCCGGTAGAGCGCCAGCATCAGCAGCCGGTGCAGCCGCTCGCGCAGCGGGTGGATGGCGACCAGGCGTTCCAGGTCGGCCACCGCCTCGGCCTGCCGGCCGGCCTCCAGCAGCAGTTCAAGCCGGTCCTCCACCGCGCCGAGCCGCAGCTCTTCCAGGCGAGCCGCCTCCGCGAGGGCCCACTCGGCGTCCCCGACATCGGCCAGCGCCGGTCCCCGCCACAGCCGCAGCGCCTCGTCGAACCGGGCCAGCGCCGCCGCCGGCCCGTCGCCGGTGGTCGCGCCGCGCGCCGTCTCCAGCAGCCGTTCGAACCGGTACGCGTCCACCGCGTCCGCGGCGACGGTGAGCTGGTAGCCGGGGGCGCGGGTGACCAGCAGGTCGCCTCCCGCCCCGGCGGCCACCAGGGCGCGGCGCAGCTTGGACACCCGCAGCTGCAGCGCGTTCGTGGCGTCGGCCGGGGGCTGCTCGCCCCACAGCGCGTCGGTCAGCGCGTCCGCGGAGACCACCCGGCCCGCGGCCAGGACCAGCCGGGCCAGCAGCGCGCGGACCGCCGGGGCGAGCGGCGTGGCGGGAAAGCCGGCCACCTGAAGCTCGACGGTGCCGAGCACCCCGAAGCTCACCGTGGGCTCGCTTTCCCGACTCATCGCACTCCCGTCCGCCGCGGCGGACACCCCGGGGCCCGCTCCGGTCGCCGGGCGGCTGCCCGGGCGGGCCCCATGATACGTCCCGACGGTCCTCGAAACGATCATCCGAGCGGCGGTGAGCTGCCCCGATCAGGCCGGGACCACCGGTCGGGCCGGCACCGGCCACCGCTCCTCGGCCAGGCGGGCGGCCAGCACCTCGGCGTCCCGGCCGACCCAGCCGAGCACCGCCGAGCCCCGGGCACGTTGCCAGGGCAGGCCGAGGAAGTACAGCCCCGGCCAGTCCGTCACGCCTTCCCGCTGGACGGGCGCGCCGGACGGGTCCAGCACCGGCACCTCCAGCCAGGGGTAGTGCGGGCGGAAGCCGGTGGCCCAGATCACCGCGTCCACCCGCCGCTGCCCGCCGTCGGCGAACCGGAGGTTGTCCCCCTCGGCGTCGACCACCCGACCGACCCGGTCCACCCGGCGCAGCAGCCCGGCGACATCGGTGCCGATGACCGGGTTCTGGGCGGCGATCCGGCGGCCCAGCCGGCTCTCCGCGCTCAGCCGCATGGTGCCCAACCGGGAAAACCACCAGAAGATGTCCCGGCCCAGCCAGCGCTGCGGCAGGACCGGACCGAGGGTCGGCGCGGCAAGCATCACCCGGCGGCCGTCGTCGGCGAGCTCGGCGGCGATCTGCACCCCGGTATTCCCGCCGCCGACCACCAGCACGTCGTGCCCCGGCAGTTGGCCGGGCCGGCGGTACCGGCTGCTGTGCAGTTGCGCGACCCGCGGAGCGAGCTTCCGGGCCACGTCGGGGACCCGGGGCGTGTGGAACGCCCCGGCGGCGACCACCACCCGCTGGGCGCGCAGGGTCCCGGTCGACGTGTCGACCGTGAAGCCGCCCGCCGTGCCGGGGCGGACCGAGGTGACCCGGCAGCCGAGCCGGACCGGTAGGTCGAAGTGCGCGGCGTACCGGGCGAGGTAGTCGGCGACCTCGTCCTTGCCAGGGTGCCCGTCCGGGTCGCCGGAGAAGGGCAGGCCCGGCAGGGCAGAGAACCGGCGCGGGGTGAACAGGGTCAGCGAGTCCCACCGGTGCCGCCAGGCGTCGCCGACCCGGGCGTGCGCGTCGAGGATCGCGAAGGGCACGCCGGCGCGGCGCAGGTGGTGGCCGAGCGCCAGCCCGGCCTGACCGCCCCCGACGATCACGGTGTCCAGGTCCATCGGTCCGTCTCCACTCTTACCGGTCAGGCGACCTGGTGGCCGGCTTCGCCGATGGCGGCCACCACCGCGGCGCGGTCGGCGTCGCCGTCGACCCGGACCGTACGGGCCGCGAGGTCCACCGCCACGGCGCGGACCCCGGCGACCAGGCCAACCTCCTCCCGGATCGCCTCGACGCAGCGGCCGCAGCTGATGTTCGGAACGGAGAGCACGAGCTGGTTCACGGTTCACTCCTTCGTTCGGCGGGCCGCCCTCGTGGCGGCCCGGCGGTTCGAACCGTGCCGGGCAGTGCTGTCCGCGCCCTGTCGCGTACGCCGGGACGGGCCGACGGGTCGCGGACAGCGGGCGGACAGCGGCGGCCGGGAGCGTGGCGTCACCGGCCGGCGAGGGCCGCCGGACCAGCGAGGGCGCCTGCGACGCCCGGTACGAGAGGAGCAGTGCGATGACGACACCAACGGTCGTCTCCGGCACGCTGAACATCGGCGGGATGACCTGCGCGTCCTGCGTCCGGCGGGTGGAGCGGGCGGTGAGCCGGGTCGAAGGTGTGGCCGGGGCTGAGGTCAACCTGGCGACCGAGACGGCGTCCGTGGTCTACGACCCGGCCCGGGTGACCACGCCGGCGCTGGTCGCCGCGGTGGAGCGGGCCGGTTACACGGCCACGGTCCAGGCCGACGAGACCCGCCGGCCGGACACCCCGGCCGCCGAGAGCGCGGACGACGACGCCGAGCGGGCCCGCGCGGAGGAGCGGGAGATCATCCGGCTCAAGCGGACCTGGCAGCTCACGCTGGCCACCGGGCTGTCCATGATGGTGCTGATGTACCTGCCGCTGTCCATCGACGCGATGGACTGGCTGATGCCGGTGCTGCTGGTCGTCGCGACCGTGGTGCAGTTCGGCGCGGGCCGGCCCTTCTACCGGGCGGCGTGGGCCGCGGCCCGGCACGGCGGCGTCAACATGCACACCCTGGTGGCCCTGGGCACCACGGTCGCGTACGCCTACAGCGCCTTCGTCACGCTCTGGCCGGCGGCCGCCGAACGGCTCGGCCTGCCGCTGCACGTCTACTTCGAGATCTCCGTCGTGGTCATCGCGCTGGTGCTGACCGGGCGCTGGATGGAGGCCCGGGCGCGCCGTCAGACCGGCGCCGCGATCGGGGCACTCCTCGGGCTGCGCCCGCGGACCGCCAGGGTGCTGCGCGACGGCGTCGAGATCGAGGTGCCGGTCGACTCGGTCGTCGTGGGCGACCTCGTCCGCGTCCGACCCGGCGAGAAGATGCCGGTGGACGGCACCGTCACCGAGGGCACCTCCACCGTCGACGAGAGCATGCTGACCGGCGAGAGCATGCCGGTGTCGAAGACCGCCGGGGACCCGGTCATCGGCTCGACCGTCAACCGGACCGGCGCCCTGGTGTTCCGGGCCACCGCGGTGGGCCAGGACACCACCCTCGCCCAGATCGTCCGCCTCGTCCGCGAGGCACAGGGCGGCAAGGCGCCGATGCAGCGGCTGGTCGATACCGTCTCCGCCTGGTTCGTGCCGGCGGTGCTCGGGCTGGCGCTGCTCACCTTCGCCGTCTGGGCGATCGCCGGACCCGCTGACGGGCGGCTGACCCTCGGCATCGGCACCGCCATCGCGGTGCTCATCATCGCCTGCCCCTGCGCGCTCGGCCTGGCCACCCCGACCGCGATCATGGTCGGCACCGGCAAGGCCGCCGAGCTGGGCATCCTCATCTCCGGAGGCGAGGCGCTGGAACAGGCCCGGCGGATCACCACCGTGGTGCTGGACAAGACCGGCACGCTGACCCGCGGCCGTCCCGACGTCACCGTGGTGCACACCGTCGACGGTGTCGACGCCGACCAGCTGCTGGCCTACGCCGCGGCGGCCGAGACCGGCTCGGAGCACCCGCTCGGCGAGGCGATCGTCCGGCACGCCCGCGCCCGCGACCTCGCCGTACCGGCGGCGGACTCCTTCGCGGCGGTGCCCGGGCACGGCGTCGAGGCGCGGGTCAAGGGCCGCAGCGTGCTCATCGGCAACGCCGCCCTCATGGGTCGCCACGGCGTCGACGTGACCGCCCTGTCGAGCCAGGTCACCGCCGTCGCCGCCGCCGGTGGCACCCCCGTATACATCGCCCTCGACGGCCGGCTCGCCGGCGTCACCGGGGTCGCCGACACCCTGCGGCCCGAGTCCGTCGAGGCCGTGGCGCAGTTGCAGGCGCTGGGCCTGGAAGTGTGGATGCTGACCGGCGACAACCCGGTCACCGCCGAGGTGGTCGCCCGCGAGGTCGGCATCGACCACGTGATCGCCGACGTCCGGCCCGAGGAGAAGGCCGCCCGCGTCGCCGCCCTGCAGAAGCGGGGCGCGGTGGTGGCGATGGTCGGCGACGGCATCAACGACGCTCCGGCGCTGGCCCGCGCAGACCTGGGCATCGCCATCGGCACCGGCACCGACGTGGCGATCGCCGCCTCCGACATCACCCTGGTCGGCGGGGACCTGCGCGGCATCGTCTCGGCGATCGCGCTGTCCCGGCGTACGGTCACCACCATCAAGCAGGGCCTGGGCTGGGCCTTCGGCTACAACGCCCTGCTCATCCCGGTGGCTGCCGGGGTGCTCCACCCGACCTGGGGCATCCTGCTCGACCCGTCGCTCGCCGCCGCCGCGATGGCGATGAGCTCGGTCAGCGTGGTCACCAACGCGCTGCGGCTGCGCCGCTTCCGCCGCCCCGAGACGGCGGCCGCGCTGCGGCCCCGCCTGGGCGCCCGGCTCGGCGAGTGGGCGTACCTGACCGGAGTCGCCGCGCTCGCGCTCGCCGTGGGCGCCGGCTTCACCGCGCTCAGCCGCACCGACACCGCCGCCCGGGGAATGAACGGGGTGCTGGCCTGGACGCAGAACACCGGCATGCCGATGCGACCGGCGATGAGCACCATGATGACCGCCGAGACCGAACCGGTGCCCGCGGCGGACGCCGGGGTCCGGGTCGAGGTGGGCATGCCCGCCGCGGTGGTGCCCGGCCAACCCGCCACGGTGCGGATCCGCATCACCGACGCGGACAGCGGCCGGCCGGTCCGGGACGTGGGACGCAGCCACGAGGCGTGGATGCACCTGATCGCCGTGCGCGACGACCTGGCCAGCTTCGCCCACGTCCACCCGCAGCCGGCAGGCCGGCCCGGCGAGTTCGACGTGACGCTCACCTTCCCCACCCCCGGCCGGTACATCGTGCACACCGAATTCCGGCGCAAGGGCGAGCTGACCGACGTGCTGCAGCGGCACGACATTGTGGTCGGCGATCCCACGGAGGTCATCCACCAGCGGCCGGTGGCGTCCGGGCGGCAGCAGGCCGTCGACGGCGTGCGGGTCACCCTGGACGGGACCGCGAAGGTCGGCGGCAGCCACTTCACCTACCGCTTCGCCGACGCGGCCACCGGCCGGCCGCTGACCGGGCTGCGGCCCTACCTGGCCGTCGCCGGGCACGTGGTCGTCATGTCGGCGGCGGGCGACAGCTTCGCCCACGAGCACGCCGAGACCGAGGACGCCGACGGCCGGCCGGTCTTCGCCCTGCCGGGTCAGACCTACGGGCCGGACCTGGACCTGCACGTCGACTTCCCCCGCCCGGGCCGCTACCGGCTCTGGGGCCAGTTCCGGCTCGCCGACGGCCACGTGATCACCGTGCCGTTCACCGTCGACGCCCACTGACCCACCGACACCCTGGAAAGGAACACACCATGGAGATCGCCGTCCTCCTCTTCGACCGGTTCACCGCCCTCGACGCTGTCGGCCCGTACGAGGTGCTCGGTCGGCTCCCCGGCGCCCGTACCGTCTTCGTCGCCGACCGGCCCGGCCCGGTCACCACCGACGTCGGCACCCTCGCCCTCACGGCCACCGCCGCGCTGGACGAGGTGACCCGCCCGGATGTGCTGGTGGTCCCGGGCGGGCCTGGGCAGATCGCCCGGATGACCGACGCCCGGCTGCTCGAATGGCTGCGCGCCGTTGATGCCACCACCACCTGGACCACCTCGGTCTGCACCGGCTCGCTGCTGCTCGCCGCCGCCGGGCTGCTGGACGGCCGGCGGGCCACCTCGCACTGGCTGGCCCTGGACCAGCTGCCCGCGCTCGGTGCCGAGCCGACCGAGGATCGGGTGGTCGTGGACGGCAAGTACGTCACGGCCGCCGGGGTGTCGGCCGGCGTCGACATGGCCCTGACGCTGGCCGGCCGGATCGCCGGGGACGCCGTCGCCCAGGCGATCCAGCTCGGCATCGAGTACGACCCCCGGCCGCCGTACCCGGCTGGATCCCCGCGCACCGCGCCGGAGCCGCTGGTCGCCGCGCTGCGCGCGAACCCGCATCGGGTGCTGGGCTGAGCGGCCTGCCCGGGTGGGCGTGGACATGCCCACCCGGGCAGCCGATCCGTGGCCGCGGCCCGCCGTCGGCTCCGCCGAGGAGGTAGCCGGGGTACAACCATCGAGTAGCCGCATCCCGCTTGGCCCGACCACTTCCCGAAGCAGCGCGCAGCGCGGCGACAACCTAGCGTTGTTCGGCGGCTAGTGCCTCGTCTTTGAACGTTGATCGTGCAATCCGTCGGCTCTGAGGGCTTGTCCGGCAGGCTGTCTCCTCTCACTCGTGGGAGGTGGTGGCTGGTGGGTAGTAGACGCCCGGAAAGTGTTCGTCCGGCAGGTGTCGATGGCCGAAGGTCAGCGGTTGCAGCGGATCACTCGGACCGCGATGGACCCGGTGAAGCTGCGCCGGGCGATCGTGGTGCTGATGTCCGCCCAGCGGCATCCAGGTCGCCCGAATCTGGCGGCGCCGCAGCAGCTCCCGCTGTGTTGCCTGGCCGCCGCGCTCGGCTCGTCAATCTCCGGCCGGTTCAGATCCGGCTGCCGGTTGCTGGACTCTAGACGGCCTCCGCTGAGGCCGGACGTGTCCGCTCGCCCCACCGGACGACCGTCGGGGCGGCGAGCCCGACCGCGACGAAGATGCCGCCCATCAGTAGCCAGCCGGGGACGCCCCAGGCGATGCAGAGCAGGCCCAGGATGGAAGGGGCGGCGACGTTGGCCAGGCCCGTGCCGAGCCCGGAGATTCCCGTGTATTGCCCCTGCGCGTGCGGAGGCGCAAGTCGGAATTGCAGCTCGAGCGAGCCCGCCGCGTGCCACAGTTCGCCGACGGTGTGCGCGGCGACTCCCAGCGTCATCACCGTGATGGCGAGCCATCCGGGCATCGTCGATGTGGCGGCGATCAGGGCCATCCCGATCAGGAACGCCAACCCGGAGCGGCGCAAGGCTCGGCCTGCCGCTGGACTGGTGTCGATGCCCCGGCTCGCTCTGACCTGGAGCGCCGCGACGAGGGCGGTGTTGACCAACACGGCCGCCCCGACGAACCAGCGCGGCGCGTGGGTCTGCGAGATGATCCACACCGGCAACGCGAAGACCAGCACCTGGCCGTGAATTCCCATGATGGCGTCGAGCACGGTGACTGCCAGGTAGGGCTTGTCTCTCAGGGCGATCCAGCGCCCGGTCATGTGGGGCGCTGGAATGGGCGGCAGTGATGGCAGTCGGGTGATGATGGCGGCGCATGCCACGAAGCTGGTGGCGTTGCCGATGATCAGGGCCAGA
>NZ_JBEXLR010000141.1:0-12347 GCF_040610095.1 Micromonospora sp. NPDC004540 | reverse complement strand
TCTTCGCCACCGCGGAAGTATCCACGGCCATCGTCGTTTCCGTCATCAGGTGCCGCTCCTTGATCAGGAGTTACACCGTTCTTCTTACAGACCCCGTTGTCGCGGAGGCAAACTTCGACACAGGCCTAGCCGAGGTTGATGCCGTTGACCATCATTGGATTCGTGGCCGTGGTGGAAGCCTGGTTTCTGGGCGGGCCGGCCGACGGCCGAGTGATGCTAGTCGAGCAAACGGCCGATGGAGATCTGCCCAAGTTGGTGAGGCTCTCCCAGGTCGGGCTGCATTTTGGTGCATCTGAGGCGGTGGCGCCACGGGTGGAGCACATTTACGTCTTGGGCGGCTCCGTCGATGACACCCAGGTCTACCAGTACGAAAGGACAGTTCATGGGTAGGCCAGTGGTCGTCAAGGACCTTGGCGAGGAGGAGCGAGTTTGTCTCGCCTGGCTGCGACGCTCGGCTCGCCGATCTCTATGTTCAGGACCGAGCACTGCTGAGGTACCGAGTCGGCGAGTGGAGCGTTACGTTCCGTCTCGGCCTGCATCTTGCTCGTCACGCCGTTGGGTGGGACGTGGACGCCGAGTACGACCGGCAGGGTACAGAAGGAGAGCGCAAGGCCCGCGATTCGGCCTTGACCATGCGACCTGACCTCATCATTCACCGACGCGGTCTACGCGGCTCACGGAACAATCTGCTCTTCTTGAAGGTCAAGCGCCTCTGGCGGTTGCCGGCGGGGAACGAAGAAGACGTGGACAAGGCACGCCGTGCTGTTCTGGCCCACCAGTACCAGGTGGGGGTCGCACTGGGCCTAGGAATGGCTCAGGCGCCCTTCTTGCCAAGCTGGACTGTGTTTGTTCGTTCACCATCGTCGAGGCCTGCCATCTGTCGAGAGATCGCAACCGGGGGACACCGGTTTTCGACAGGGGGGGAACTCGCTAGCCTCCACGTTGTGCCCCCTTCATCCTCGCGGACGGGCATGCCCGAAGCGCGCACCGACCTATGAGGCCCGACATTTCATCGAGCGGCTCGTTCACCCGAACGGAGGCGCCATGCGCAAGGTAGCCGGCGCACGGGCTGCGTCAGTCGGGTTGTCGTCGCGATACTTGCCGCATGGCAGCCCTTGAAGAGACGAATGTCCGGGTGCCCCCATGCGCTCTCGCGGCGTTGGCGATCATCGCGGCCCGGCGAAGGGTTTCGCGAGACGAAGCTGTCCGCCAAGTGCTCAATGAGTACGCCGAGGCGCAAGACGGCCTCGCGCCGGAGGACCGACTGACTCATATCTCCACAGTGCTGAGGTATCCGGCGAAGCCTCGCTGGTCGGGTGAACCAAGCACCAAGTGGCCGACGCCCCACGTGTTGCGGTTGCGCGTGGCGCCTGGGGTGATATCGCGAGCGCGTTCGGTAGCACTGAGGCTGCCAGGGCAGTCGATACGGGGGCACCGCGATTACCAAGCCCGGTCGCTGACCGATGCGGTGATAACTGCGATCGCGATGCAAGAGCCGTTCGCCGATGAGTTCCTGGAGGGCGTACTTCCCCTGTTACGGCACAACGCGGCGCTGGGACTATGGAAGTTGGCGGTGGCCACGACCAGTACAGCCCCGGAGAACGCCATCCATGACGCTGCCGAAGAGGCGCGGTCACACGTTGGTACGCCTGCCAAGCAGTTGGATCCCAGCGAGTCCGCGGCGCGGCACCGTTTGCTGCTTGTAGCCGAGGCCCTAGACGAGGAGGTGGCCTGGCATTCGTCGACCCGCTTTCAGGTCGCCACCAATATTGCTCGGGAGCTGCTGAGCGGGCCCGATGCCCGGGCGAACGAACAGAAGCTGTACGAGCAGCGGGCCGAGTGGAACGAGTTCCGCCTGGACCTGCGTGTTGGCGGTGTGGCTCGCGAACGGTACCTGCAGGGGATCAGCTCGTACGACTGGTCAGGGCGGGGCGGATCCGCCGTATGGCGCGCCGACCGCAGGGTCGAGTTGCAGGATTTTGAGGAGTGGCTGCTGAGCCCCACTGGGCCTCACCCCGCCGCGCGCCGTGTGCAGCCGCCCGGTTGGCTGGTCCGGGTTCCCTCCACCTGGCGCGCTGTCACATTGCCCGTGTCCAAAGGAATGACCGAGCCGTACACGACCTGGGTGGCCGCAGGAAAGTTGCTCGTCTTCCCGATCGGGCACAAGCAGGTGGTATGGCCACTGAAGCGCGGCACGGGTGCGTCCGGACCAGTACCCGTCCCCGGCATCGAGCCCCTCCTCGCCGCCGCCGGCGGACTGCGCCCTGACCAGGTCAGTGCCTTCATAGAAGCGGCGCTGGTGGACTGGAACGACGAAGGCAGTGACGAGTACAAGCATCTGGGATCTCCGTTCCGGCTACGCCTTCCTGCCAACGAGGCATTTGAACTCGGCTTGATTGACGCGGACGAACGGCGGGAGAGCATGGCTCGGGCCCGCGCGGCGACGCTGAACGAGATGGCCGAGATCATCAGCGGACTGCCGGAGGACCAACGGCAAAACCGCGAAGCGCTGAAGAAGGTGAAGGGCAACGCCCGCCAGTTCGGCCATCTGGCCAAGCAGCTCGGGATCGACTTCACGGTCACGCGGGCGACATGGTTGTGGCCGGGGCAGTCGGTGGCCGACGAGGTCGTCGCGGGCGCCCGCGCGGGGGTGGTGCAGTGGCTGGCAAGCGCGGCGCGCAAGGCTTGCGCCCGCGCACTGCAGCATTCGATGGAGCAGGCGTGGCACGCCTCCTTCGACCACCGCCCGGCCGATCACTGGGTCTCGGCTTCGAGCGCCCGTTGGGAGGCTTCAACCCCGGGTGTGACACCCACCAGTACAGACCGGGCTCCCTCTTCATTTGAAATGGAGGTCGAATCGGATCTGCCGTTCTGACTGCAGCAGGACGCGCCGGATGCCGGACACCCCCGGATAGTAGGAGAGCGAGCAGCATGACCAAGATCGATCATGAGGGCAGCCGAGGGCCAAGGCCGCGTGAGGAGCGCTGGAGCCGCGCATGGCGGATGATCCGTCCAGGAGTGAAGGTGATCTTCGCTGGGTTCGTCAGCTGGGCCTTCCGGCAGATACTGGGGTGACCCCTCCGCGGTGTCGAGCCCTCGGCGAGAGGGCTCGACACCGAACCACGTGAATCGTTGGCCCTTGGGCGGATCCGCCAGGCGCGACGAGGGCTGTTATGGAGGGTAGCGAGCCGGATAGACCAGGGCTACTGACCTCCGTGCGGGCATCGGCCAGGGTCCGCAACTGGTGGGCTTGTTTTGCCGGTCGGGCCGTGACGAGATGCACCAGACCCCACGCCATGTACCCGACGTCCTTCGATGGGTGGCCGCGTGCCGCGAAGTCGAAGTCGATGAACGCGACCGGCTGTCCGTCGCGGAGGACCGTGTTGTTCGGACCGGGGTCGTAGTGGCAGACCACCTCACCAGGGAGGATGGACGCCAACCTGCCCGCGCGAAGTGCGAGTCGGGGCCGTCGGAGCACCGAGCGGGCGCCAGCGGGGCAGGATTTAGAAGAGGGCCGGCTGAGGTGCTGTGGCGGTGGGCTGCTTTTCGGGGTTAAGGGGGAGAGCGGCTTCGGCGAGCAGTTCTCCGAGCGTGGGCGCGGTGGGCCACCGGCGGGTGACGAGCTCGGGTAGCAGTAGCGCCGTCGCGGTGGTGTCCCACAGCGCACGGTGTGGCTGCGAGTCGGGTGCGGCCGCGTTGACCCGGCCGGTGAGCCCCAGCTCGTGGACGAGCGCGGTCAGGGCGCGGGAGCGGCCGGTTGCGTGTGCCCTTGCGAGGCGCAGGGTGTCGATGAGGCCGGCCGGCCGGATTGCCGGGAACTGGCGGTGTAGGAGCCGCCAGTCGACGGTGATGTTGTGGCCGACAAGGTAGCGGGCGTTGATCCTGTCGGCGAGGTGCCGCTCGATGTCGGCGAGGGCGGGGGCGCGGCGCAGCGTGGCGTCGGTGAGCCCGGGTGAGAGCCACGGGCGGGCTCCGATGGGCCGGCCGGGGTTGATCAGGGTGGTGTAGCTGGTGGGCATGTCCGGCAGCCCGGCGACGAGCGGGACGAGCGCGATCTCGAGGATCGCTTCGTCGTCGCGGTCCTGGGCGCCGGTGCCTTCCAGGTCGATGACGACCAGGCTGGCGGTGGTCCAGGGGTCGCTCGGGCTGCCGCTCATGCCTTCTCCCCCGTGCTGGGTTAGTCGTCGTCTCCATACTTCACGGCTTCGACGAGTTCCGCCCGTACCGCGGCGAACCTTTCCATCTGGCGCGGATCGACCTCGTGGCCGAGGAGCTGACGGCCGTGCGCGCCGGGGTAGTGCGGCTGGTTCGCTTCCCAGATCTGGTGGCGCAGGTGGTGTTGAACGGCGTACCTCTTCTGCTCGCCGAGGCCGTGGGTCCACACGTGGCCGGGCTCGACCAGGACAGGGCTGTCGTACCCGAGCATGTCGAGTACGTCCTTGACCTCCCGCTCTGTGGGGTCGCGGTAGTCGTCGATGCAGAGCTGCTTCTGGGTGGCGGGGCAGATGTTGCATAGCTCGTTGACGCCCCAGTGGCCGTTGTAGTCAGCCACGCCGTGGGCGTAGGAGACGCCGCAGCTGGTCTTGCGGAACAGCGGCGTCTTGATCCCGGACGCCTTCCACGCGCCGACGATCAGCTCGTCGATCTCGCGCGGGAGGGTCTTGCGGCGGGCGTAGTCGTCGCCGTACGGCACGTCTACGCCGAGCTGGCGCAGGTAGGCGGCGTTCTCCGGCTTGTGGTAGTAGCCGGTGAACACGGCAGCGTCGACGTCGCCGGCGACCTCCAGGACGTGGTCGATGGTTTCGGGGGCGGTGTTCCAGCCGGGGACGATGGGCCGCCAGTACAGCACCACGCCGGTCCGCTTCTTGTGGGCAACCGCGGTGTAGATCGAGTTGATCGTGATGGCGCTCTTCGTGATCGGCTCGACCCGGTCGTCCTGGATGCCGGAGTAGGTGAAGAGCAGGGTCACCTTCAGGTGGCGCAGCGACTCCAGGTTCTCCATGTCGTGGCCGGTGACTTTGAACCTGGTGATGATGAGGACCTGGTTGGTGTACCCGCGCTCGTCGAGGGCGCGTAGGACCTGGAACAGGTGAGGTTTCACTCCGGGCAGGAACGGGTCGGTGGCCTTGTTGAACAGCTGGATCGGGGTGACGTGCGGCCGGAAGGCCTCGTGCGCGATCAGCAGCTCGATGGCCTCCTGCGTGGGCACCAGCAGCGTCGGGGTCTTGTCGTCGAAGTTGCCCCAGAAGTGGCGGACGCAGTACCCGCAGTCGAGCGGACAGCCGACGATGTGGTTGAGCGACAGCCCGGACTTGCGGTAGCCGACGATCAGCTGCATGTAGGGGTCGAGGCGGGCCTGCTCGGCGGCCGGCATGAGGTTCAGCTGGCGGGGGCCAGAGCTGATCTGGACGGGAACCTGAGTCATCGGGCGCCTCCTCGGGCGGCGGGTGGGCGCAGCAGGTGCGTGCGCTGGGGTCCGTACCAGATGCCGAAGTCCCGTTCGACCACGCCGCTGTGGTCGGAGGTGTGGATGAGGTTGTCGACCAAGCGGCCCTCGGCCACCGCCTTGTCGAGGCTGTCTTTGGCGTAGCGGCCCCGGACGGTGGTGCTGGGGGCGCTGGCCGGGTCGGTCACGCCGACGACGGCGCGTACCCGCTCGGCGGCGTTCTCGCCGTAGCCGAGGGCGACGACGACCCGGTTGCCGATGAAGATGCGCCGCAGCTCTGCGGGCACGTCGCGGCCGAGCTGCTCGGACAGGGGCAGCATGTCGGCGTAGTGGGCGAACACCTGGTCTTCGGTGGGAATCACCGTGTGGGAGTCGACGATGGTCACGAGGCCTCGCATCCACTGCAGGACCTCGCTGACCAGGCCGCGGCGGACGCAGTCCGGCTTGAGCAGGATGACGGTCCAGCGGGACCAGTCGACGGCGGCGGTGTCGTCGTTCATGCCCGGCTCCCGGGGAAGGCGGGCACCCGCTCGGGCCACCGGTTGGCCACCAGCCACCAGTGCCCTGGATGCAGCTCGGCGAGGATGTCGCGGCGGACGGGCTTGCCGGGGTTGTGCACGATCTGCCGGTAGCACTCGAACAGCGCCAGCACCCGCCGCCAGTATGGGTCGACGCGCACGGTGGTCAGCCGGCCGGGGGTGAGATGGTCGCGGTCGTCGCGCAGCACCTGCTCCCATGCGGCGACCTCGCGGATGGCCTCCCAGCTCGTGGCGGGCATCTGGTCGACCGGGAAGCGGCAGTTCGGCAGCGGTCCGGTCGCCTCGGCCAGCATGGCGTCGACCTTGTCCACGTCCAGCTTGTTGATGTGCATCGAGCCGACGTGGTGGGCGTACGTGCCGACGCCGACGCCGAGGCGGCGGGCGGTGAACTCCTGGATGAAGGTGAACGCGAACGTGTCGCCCAGCAGGCCGATGACGGCGTCGTTGCCGCGCATGTAGGCCGACATGTGCAGCTGTCCGGTGCGCAGGAGGAATTGCAGGCCGAGGGTGCAGGCCACGTCCGGGTTCGCGGGGTCGACCAGTTCGTCGGGGCGCATGATCACCATGGCGGCGCGCTTGGTGTCCGGGTCGTCGCCGAGCAGCCGCTCCACCCGCTGGAACTGGCTGTACGCGTCGGGCTGGCCGGGCCGGAACAGGCGGGGCCCGTAGGCGGTGCCGGTGAGCCGGGCGCCGTCGGCGGACAGATTCCGCAGCTGCGGCGCGTAGTAGGCGATCATGTCGACGTCGTCGCGGCCGGTCAGGTACCACAGGGCCTCGGCGTGGTTGAACACGACGTTGGCCTTGCGGGCGGCGAGGTAGACGATCCGGTCGACGGGGTCGGTGATGGTGAAGCTGGTGTTGATGATCTCCAGGGCGTCCTTGCCTCGCCCGCAGGTGTCGAAACGGTGCCTGGTGGCGATCTCCCGCAGCACGGCGAGGTACGCCGGCTGGAAGCTGCCGAACTCGGGTCCGAAGACCATGGGCGTCTCCCTCACTCGGGGGTGGACATTAGGTCGGTCATGAGCTGCTGGAAGACGGCTGCCTGGCGGGACAGCCGCATCTGGTCGAGGTAGCCCAGGCACTGGTAGATCAGCCCGGCGTGGGTGGTGGTTCCGGCGATGCGCTGGAGGTACTCGACCTTCTCGACGACGTCTTTGCCGTCGACGACGATGAGCTCGTCGGGGACGAAGCGGTGCCCGTCGACCACGTCGGCGGGCATGAGCGGCACGCAGCCGGCGAGGACCGCCTCGAATAGCCGCTGGGTGATGTGGCCGACGGCGGCGTACCGGTCGGGCAGCAGCATCACGGTGGCCAGGGCGCCGCGGTGAATCCGGTCGACCTCGGTGAACGCGCACCGGCCGGTGAAGTTGACGTGCGGCCACGCCTGGGTGCGAGTCCATTTCCCCGCGACGCGGTGGCCGACGTGCGCGGCCGGGCCGGCGAAGTACCGATCGAAGTGCTCGTCGCGGTCGTACTGGTTCCCGACGTACACCAGCGACGTGGGCCGGTGAAGCTGCGCCAGCTCGTAGGCGTCGGCCGCCTCGAGCCGGGAGTCAGGCACCGGGCAGAGAATGGTGGTCGCGCCCGACGTGGGGCGGGTGGCGAACTCGCACACCCGCACGTTGCGCAGCGCGCGCAGCACATCGTCGGCGGGCAGCCGTCGATCGACGTCCCAGATGATGGTGGGTACGCCGGCGAGGGTGTAGTGCTCGATCAGCTCGGTTTGTCGGTGCAGGTCGCAGTGGTGACCGGGGCTGCCGCAGGCTGTGGTGTTGCGGCCGGGCAGCGGCCACCGCCACTCGAACATCACGACGTCGAGGTCGGGAAGGCCGCTGTTGAAGTTGTACGCGTCGCGCAGGTCGACACCGGCCTCGTCGAGGTCCCGGTTGGCCTGAAGCAGCGTCACGAGGTGACCGGCGGTCTCCAGCGCGTCTATCAAGGGTGCCCGGTACGAGCGCGAGCCGTCGGGAGTGTCAACGACGCCGGGGCCGAGGAACCCCCAGCAGCTGTAGCCGATCTCCAGTCGCCTCACCGAGGGTCTCCCGTCAGGATGGGCGCCGGCGGCCGGGATCGCCGTCGCAGCACGTCTCGGGCGATGCGCTGTGGGAGGCAGTTGGCCACGCCGCAGCGTGGGCACTGACCGCGGGCGTTCGGCCAGTGATAGGTGGCCACGATGCGAGCCAGCAGGATCACCCGCGCGGTCGCCTGCGGCAGTGACAGGCCGACGACCGTCATGACGCCGGCTGTCGGGCGGCGGCGTCTGCGACGACCTGGGCCAGGTAGCTCTCGGCCCATTCGTTCTCCTCGCAGATCCCGGGTGAGGTGCAGGAGACGCACACCCTGGCGTGCGGGCGGCCATCAGGCGTCCGGTGCAGGAGGGCGACCGAGTTGGCCGTGGCCGTGGCCGCGTCGGCGGCGGTGATGACGTGGACGAGGATGCCGCTCATCGGGGCCGCCCCGGCACCCGGTAGAGGGTGCGCTGCCCAAGGGTCATCAGCGGCCCGACCCTCGGGTAGAAGTGGGTCGGCTTCACCAATGGCCCCACCTGCTTCGGCAAGAGCCCTGAGGCAGGCTCAGGGAGACGGGATCGCTCGGCCATCGCGCTGCGGGAGATATACACCGTCATGCCGGCACCTCCATCAGAGACGGTGAGCGGCGGGCTCGCCGGGGAAGGGCGAGCCCACCGCCGCACCACAGCGGCCGGGAGTAGACGGCCAATCACCCACCCACGCAGCCCTCCTGGCGGTATGCAGGCGGGGCATCATTCGCACGCGTAAGGGAGCGGGCTGGGACGGCACCGGGCGAAGCGCCAAGGCCAGCTCTTGACTCCCGGCGCTTCCGTTATTCATCCCGATCTCCCTGGCGTGAGGCTGCGATTGCGCGCCGGCCGCGTACTCGCCGAGAGTGGCGCACCAGCCCAGTCAGGTTCGCTCGGTGAGCGCAGCATTGGGGATGTCCTCGCGGTGCACTCACGGTGCACCTGCCAGCACGCCAAGTGCCGATACGATCGTCCGGACGACTGTCCGCATCGAGAGGACGTGCGATGGCCGCGGTGACGACCTGGACCGGCCGGGAGGCAAACGCGCTGCGTCAGGCGTTGCGGATGAGCGTTACCGGCTTCGCCGAGCACCTGGGCGCGGCACGGCGAACGGTGGCCAAGTGGAGCAGCCAAGGCAACAAGGTCCATCTGAGGGCCGACATGCAGGCCGCTCTCGACACGGTCCTGGCGCGGGCCACCTCGGACGTCCGCGAGCGCTTCGAAGCACTGGTGAGGGAAGGTACCAGTGGTGCACTTGCGGGTCCTGCGACGCTGCCCGTCAGGGACACGCAGACCCATACTGGCGAAGGCGGCATTCACGACTTCGACTCGGATGGCGACGTGCGGCGCAGAGATCTCCTGACCGGCATGACGATCAGCGGCATCACCCTGCCGAACGTCGCGGCTCTGCTCGACGCACTGGTCGCACCACAACCTTGCAACCCCGAGCCAATTGCCTTACCGATCCGGCAACTCGCTCGGGAGGTAGCCGCCGCGAAAACCCAGTATCAGGCGTGCCGTTACGAGCAGGTTCTCGCCAGGCTTGCGGCCCTGCTACCCGCCTTGGAACCCACTCGTGCGGAGGCCGAGGGTGAGCAGCGGACGCAGGTCGACGCCCTGGCCAGCGACCTCTACCACGTCGTCGGCAGCGTGCTGCTCAAGGTCGGCGACAAAGGCATGGCCTTGGTCGCCGCCGAACGCAGCGCCCGTGCCGCTGAGAGCAGTCAGGACCCGGTGGCGATGGCTGCAAGTGCCCGGATCATGACCCACGCCCTCATGAGCATCGGCCACGGTACCCAGGGGCGACAGCTTGCCGAAGACGGGGCCGAGCACCTCCGACGCGGCAGCGGACTCGCGTCGACCGACGCGGTCGCCGTGTACGGCGCACTGCTGCTTCGCGGTGCTATCGCCGCCGCCCGCGACGACAACAGAGACAACGCGCAGGCCATGCTCGATGAGGCTTCCCATGCCGCCGATCGACTCGGCTACGACGGCAACGACCGGTGGACGGGCTTCGGTGCCACCAACGTCCTGCTGCACCGCGTCAACATCGCGCTGGCCCTGGGCGACGCCGGCACCGCCATCACCCTCGCCCGCCAGGTGCAGCTGGACAAGATCGACCTCGCTGAACGCAGAGCCTCCCTGTTCGTCGACGTGGCCCGCGCCTACACGCAATGGGGACGCTACGAGCACGGCCTGAACGCGCTACGCAACGCGTACGAGGTGGCACCAGAGGAGATCCGGTGGCGACCAGCGGTGCAGCGCATCGCCAGCGACCTGGCAGTCCTCACCCGGGGGCGCGTTCGCAGTGCTGCCCTCGACTTCGCCCAGCACGCCGGGATCCGCGTATGACCAGCGGACATCTGCAAATCGTCGTCTGCGCTGCGGGCCCCGCCGCAGACGTGACACAACTGGTCACCACCGCGGCGCGCCAGTCGTGGACAACGGCGGTCACCGCCACCCCCAGCGCCCTCGACTTCGTCGACGCCGAAACGATAGAACGGCTGACCGGGCACCCGGTCCGGTCCACCCACCGGTCCTCCCCCGGCACCAGCCGATCTCTCCTCGCCGCGGACGCGCTCATCATCGCCCCCGCCACCTACAACTCCGTCAACAAGATCGCCCTTGGCATCGCTGACAACTATGCGATGACCGCAGTCGCCGAGCTAATCGGCCGGCGGGTGCCCACCGTGGTCGTCCCGTTCGTCAACGCCGCCCTGGCCACCCGCACACCCTTCCAACGTGCCGTGGCGAACCTTCGCGATGAGCACGTCCGGATTCTTCTCGGGGCCGACGACGGATGGGAGCCACACCCACCCGGCAGCGGCGACAGTCGCCAGAATGCCTTCCCCTGGACGATGGCTTTCGAAGCGGCGACCGGGTTGGCCGGCGAGAGATCGAGCAGGACTGAGACCCCGCGTTGCTGACTGCGCTCGCGTAGGTCAAGGGTCTTCGCTTGGCTTGATGCGAAGGGCAGGCTTGCGTTTAGCGTTCTCGCTCATCCCCGCAAGAATTCCCTTACGCTCGCGCACCCACGATAGCTGTCCGCCGACTGGGTGTCATCCCTAATCGCCTTATCGAGCCTTCCAGGCTTCGTAGTCAAAGAAATCCCCTGTCTGGTCGTCACCCTCGCCTCGTTCCTCGTCAAGGTCGAGCACTATCACGCAGGAGGCGGCGGGACTCAAGAAGGAAATCTCTTGTATCGAGTCCTGAGCGGTACCTCGACGAACGGCATTAGCGTACGCCGGGAGTTGCTCGGCGCGGCGTTGGCGCCGATCGTCGGTCTGTCTCGAGCCAGGAAGGCGAGGTCGCACACCGGCATCTGCGGGCAATTCGCCGACGAGCGAATCGAGGTTTGCCTGTACCCAATCAAGCCACTCCGGTGTACCCGTAGCCACTTTGGGCTCCGCTGCGTCCGTGCGTACACGTCTCCCCAAGCAGGAGCGCCCGAAAAGGTATGACCACGGCAACGCCCACGAGAGGTGCGCTGTTACCATGCGACGATTGGAGCCGTGTAGGTCATGTACCGCCTTCACGGCGAACGACGATGCAACCGCGCAACCGTAGTGGACGGGGTGAGCGTGCCAGCACTTCCCCGGTTCGGCGTTGCCCGAACATGCTCGCCACTTGGCGGGAGCCGCCCAGCCACTGTCGTGTCCGAAGTATTTCCGCTTCCAGCCATTATAGAACACATGGAGCGGATACTCTCCCGTCATCACGTTGCAGGAATTGATGAGCGTGTCATACTGGTAATCGTCGTCACCGTTACCGGCGTGATCTAACTCCGGATAGGTGCGCCTATAGGCTCGCTTGGCTTGGACGCGCAAGCAGAGCCATCCTTGCGCCATAGAACCGATCCACCACTCCCAGTCCGCACCCGTCTCCTTTTCTCGATTCTGGCTGAAGCGATGCACGTTCAGGCCTGGATGTTTTTGGGCGAGCGTCCAGAGATTGTGGTCGGTCAACGAGTTTTCCCCGAAGGTCAGGCCTTGCGCGTCGCCAGTCTCGATCTTGCGCCACGTCTCAACGGCGAGGTCGTTCATGTCACGGCGCAGCGCGCCCACACTTAACACCACACGTACATCGTGTCAGGGGGAGCCGACGGAGGACAATGGCCTTCGAGGACGGCATCTGCAGGGCAGAACCGAGTCTGCCTGCAATCGAGTCCCGCCTCGTTGAGCGGTTCTCTCAACCCTCATCCGCCAGTCGGAGTCTGGATCCCTTCTCCTGGGGTCTGTAAGAAGAACGGTGTAACTCCTGATCAAGGAGCGGCACCTGATGACGGAAACGACGATGGCCGTGGATACTTCCGCGGTGGCGAAGA